>JANOGL010000080.1:0-2225 GCA_031405985.1 Acidobacteriota bacterium
GGATAATGAATGACCCGCAGTTCGTCGAGATCACGACGACCGATGGCCGCACATTCACCGCGAACCGCTACATAATCGAAAACGGCATTTATAAAGAGGTAATGATCTACTGGTATCAAGGCCGCGGCCGCATCGAGGCAAGCGAATATCGCGACAAGATTAACACCGTCCTCGACAGCGTCACCCGGCGCCGCACCGACGCCGCGATGGTGCGCGTGATGACCAGCGTCGGTAACGACGAAGCCGGATCTCTCGAAGCAGCCTCAACTCTAGCCGCCCGCCTCGCCGAACAACTCACACCGTTTGTTCCCGAATGATTCGTTCGTGTCCGTAGCCCGACTGTTAAGGAGGGCGCCGTATCATTTGAATTTCAATAGGCGCCCTTGCTAACGCGCGGGCCACTGACACATTCACCATTTATCATTTACCATTAGATCAATGGACGAGCCTTTGTTTAGTGCGATCTTTGAGACAAGCGAGCGCCGGCCGCTGACGGTGTCGGAGCTGAACGCCGAAGTGCGCGCGTTGCTCGAGAAAAATTTTCACGAGGTTTGGGTCGAGGGCGAGGTCGTGAACTTCACGGCGGCCGCCTCAGGGCATTGGTATTTTAATTTGAACGACGGCGACGCGCAGATCCGCTGCGTGTGTTGGAAAGGCACGAACTATCGCATACGTTTTCGTCCCGAGAACGGCATCACTGTGCGTGTGCGGGGACGGCTAACGCTCTATGAAGTGCGTGGCGAATTTCAGCTTGTCGTCGAATCGCTCGAACCATCGGGCGAAGGCGCTCTGGCGCTCGCCTTCGAGCAGATAAGAGCAAAGCTCGACGGCGAAGGTCTGTTCGCGCCGGAACTTAAACGCCCGCTGCCGTTTTTTCCGCGTCGCGTCGGCGTCGTCACAAGCAAATCGGGCGCGGCGTTTCACGACATCGTCAACGTGCTGACGCGCCGCGCGCGAGGCGTGAGCATCGTGCTTGCACCCGCGACCGTGCAGGGCGAAGGAGCAGCGGACAGCATTCGCCGCGCGCTTCTTAGTTTAAACGAATACAGCGGCTCGCAGCCTGCGAACGAGCGCATCGACGTCCTGATCGTTGGCCGCGGCGGCGGTTCGGCAGAAGATCTGTGGGCGTTCAATGACGAACAACTTGCCCGTGCGATTCGTGCGAGTAATATCCCCGTGATCTCCGCAGTTGGCCACGAGATCGACTGGACGATCTGCGATCTGATCGCCGACGAACGAGCCGCGACGCCGTCAGCCGCCGCTGAGATGGTCGCCGCACGCGAGGCAGACATCGACGCGACTTTGCGTATGGGCGAAGAAAAGCTGGTCTCGGTGATGAATTATTTTTTACTTGACGCGGATATGCGACTGAGCAGTTTATCGAGCAAGATGCGCGCGAACTTTTTGGCTCGTGCGCAGAATGCGAAGTTGAGGTTCGCTCATGCGGCTTCGCGGCTCACACCTGCGACCTTGCGCGCGCGGGCGGAGAGATCTTCGAACAACCTCGCGATGATCTCACAACGCGCTGCCGCGGCGATGAACGCAGGCGTCAACGCCAAAGCCGAATCGCTGAACGTCGCGATGGCAAAGCTCGACACGCTGTCTCCGCTCGCGGTGCTGACGCGCGGATATTCGATAACGCAGACAGCCGACGGCATCCTGCGCGACGCATCGCAGGTGCGGGCCGGCGATAAATTGAGTATCACACTCGAAAAGGGCAAACTTGAGGCCGAGGTTCTGCCGTCTAAGTAACCGAATGTCGAAACGCCCTTTCCTGATCGCAATCATTGTCGTATTTTCGCTCTTCGCAGTCGCTGGTGTCGGCGGGTTTATCTATTATCAGAGCCTAAAACAGACGCCGCAGTATTCGCTCGCTCTGATCGTTGATGCTGCAAAACGCGACGACAAGGCGACGGTCAACGAACTTATCGACATCGATGCCGTCGTCGACGACTTTATGCCGCAGATAGTAAAAAAGGCCGTCGAGCTTTATGGGCGCGGTATGCCTGACGCCGTTATTCAAAAGGTCGCGCAGATCGCTGCGCCAGTTATGCCGGCAGTGAAGGAACGTGCGAAGGCACAAATAGCGCTGGTTATTCGTGACAGAACGGAGCAGTTCGGCGACGTGCCATTTTTTACGATGGTGCTCGGTGCCGACAGATATTTGGATGTCGGAATTAGCGGCGACACAGCGACCGTGAAGAGCAAAACGTCGCGGCCTTTTG
>JANOGL010000115.1:0-4952 GCA_031405985.1 Acidobacteriota bacterium
AAAAACAACTCCGATTACGGCTGGCCTTATTGCCACTCAAACAACGGCCGCATCTTCGCAGACCCTGAGTTCAGACGACGCCGGCAATGCGCGGGTGTTGTAAAACCATATGCGTATTTCCCTGCGCGCTCGTCCGCGCTCGGTTTTGATTTCTTCAACGACGCCGATTCGCCTGCAGTGATAAAAGACGCGTTCCTCGTCGCACTCCACGGCTCGACAAACAAGGACACCGGCCACGGCTACAAGATCGTCATAATGCGCAAAGGACAAAAGCTGCAAGATTTTATCAGCGGCTTTTTGACAAAAGGCGAAGTCATGGGGCGTCCGTGCGACGTCATGAAGCTCGATGCCAACTCGTTTCTCTTCACCGACGATAATAAGGGAATCGTGTATTTGGTTCGCAAAAAAGGCACGACGACCCAGATAGCCGCCGAAACTACGCCCGCAAATTCATCTGAAAGCCCAGACATGAATTCGTCCGCCGCATCGAGCACATGTCTCTCGATAATACTTTTAGCCGCGGGAATTTTGCTGCGTTCGGTAGTGTGATTCACTTTGTAAGGGTGCGTGTTACAATGGCAATTTGCGACGAGCGACGAAGATGAACATCGGCATCACAGTCTATCCGACCTACGGCGGCAGCGGCATCGTCGGCTCAGAATTGGGCCGCGATCTAGCCGAGCGCGGGCATAACGTGCATTTTATCTCGTCGGTTTTGCCGACGCGCCTCACCGAGTTGAATGAGCGGATTCACTTTCACGAGGTCGAAATGATGTCCTATCCGCTCTTCGAACATCAGCCGTACGACCTCGCCCTCGCGACGAAGATGGCGACGGTTGCGCGTGCCGAGCAGCTCGATCTGCTGCACGTGCATTATGCGATACCGCATTCGATCTCGGCGATCTTGGCGCGCGAGTCTATCAAGCAAAAGCGTTATGTGCCCGTAATCACAACGCTTCACGGCACTGACATCACGCTCGTCGGGGCCGACAGATCTTACTTGCCGATTACAAGGTACGGTCTGCAGCAATCGGACGGCGTTACCGCCGTGTCAAAATTTTTGAAACAGGCGACGATCGAGACGTTCGATTTTGACGACATCGAAGTGATTCCAAATTTTATCTGCGAAAAGCATTACAAACGTCTTGAAGACTCGCCGCTGCGTCGCGAACTCGCCCCGAATGGTGAGCGTTTGCTAGTTCACGTTTCAAATTTTCGCGCCGTAAAGCGTCCCGTCGATTGCGTAGAGATACTAGCAAAGGTACGCAACGCGGGCCAGGACGCGCGACTCGTAATGGTCGGCGATGGGCCTGAACTTTCAGCCGTGCGTTATCACGGCGAGCAGCTTGGGATGAACGGCAACATCAGTTACGTCGGCAAACAGGCGAACATTGCCGACTATCTCGGCGTCGCAGACGTATTTCTGCTGCCGTCGGAATTGGAATCTTTCGGTCTCGCAGCTCTCGAAGCGCTGGCGTGCGAAGCGCCGGTCGTCGCGACGCGAATCGGCGGCATTCCAGAAGTCGTAACTGACGGTGAGAGCGGCTTTTTGAGCGACATCGGCGACGTGGACAAGATGGTTGCTGACACTCTTAAGCTGTTGCGAGACGAAGATTTACGCCGCTCGTTTGGTGAGCGCGGCCGCGAGCTTGCCGTGCAGCGTTATTCGACCGAGAAGATCATTCCCCAATACATCGCCTTTTACGAAAAGATCGTGCAGAAAGCAAAATCGGCTGCGGCCTGAGAAGAAATTTAACCGCAGATAAACGCAGATACACGCGGATAAAATAGTAGAAGCCTTATCTGTGTTAATCTGCGTTCATCTGCGGTGAATTTATTTTATGCTGAAGAATTATTTTCACAACCGCGAACGCAAATTGGCGTTGCTCAATGACAATCGCAAGCCGCAGGACTTTGCGTGGGGCATTGAGTTTATTAACGATCACGCCAATGGCGACGATCCACGAAAGGCATTGGCTGAATTTTCGCGCCGAATGATCGCAAACAGCGACGAGTTTTTTGCGTTAACGACCGAGCCGGAATTCAAACTTGAGACACGACTTTACCCGTCGACAGGTTCGCTTAGTGCTGCCGAGCTGAGTTCGGAGGTGAAGCAGGTCGAGGTGCCGATACTCTCGTGGCAAAGTTCGCTTCAGACGATCTCGCCGGTAAACAACACAGCCGTCGCCGCGTACTTTCCTCACGCGGACAAACGAGCCGCTGTCATTGTCTTGCCGCATTGGAACGCAAAGACCGGGACATATTTCGATCTCTGTAAGGTATTCAATCGAATGGGTTTATCGGCTCTGCGACTGACGATGCCGTATCACGAAGAGCGGATGCCGCCCGAGCTTGAACGTGCCGATCATCTCGTTGCTCCAAATGTCGGGCGTTCGCTGCAATCGATCAGGCAGGCCGTGCTGGATACGCGTGCCTGTATTCGTTGGTTGAAAGCACAAGGTTACGAAAAGGTCGGCATCGTCGGCACGAGCATCGGTTCGTGCGTCGCGTTTTTAGCGTTTGTGCACGACCCGCAAATCGACGCGGCGGTGTTTAATCACGTGTCGGGTTACATGGCCGACGTCGTTTGGCACGGCCTCTCGACCTATCACGTACGCGAGGGATTTGGTGAAAATATTACGCTCGACGAGCTCCGCGAATATTGGCTGCCGGTCTCGCCGATGGCCTACATGGACCGGCTCGCATCTTTGCCCGAGCGTCCGCAGCGTTACATCTACACACGGTACGATCTCAGCTTCCCGGTCGATCTTTCAAAAGATGTTTTCAAGGAGCTTCGCCGCCGCAAGATACCGCACACCGAAACGTCCATTCCCTGCGGCCACTACACGCTCGGCGAAAAACCGTGGGTGTATTACGACGGCTACAAGATCGTGTCGTATTTGCGGAAGCATTTGAAATAAGATACTGGTTTTGTAAGAGTGACTTAATACTTTATTTCACCACTAGAATCGAACGTATACGTCAAGATTGCTTTAACCTTTAGTGGCCCGCTAATCATCGTAGGACCGAATTTAGCTCCTGAGGCTGATTTTTCTGATGCAATTCGTAACAATGGATGTCCCGCAAAAGTGCGAGCTGAAATCACATCTCCTATCTCATTGATCACTATAAAAACAACGATGGTTCCTGAACATCTACACGCATGCTGAAAGGTAGGCTTTGGAATCGACGTTGCCTTTTTATTGACAATTCCGGCGTCAATGCATCTTGACATAGAATCGAAATTGTAGACTATTAATCCGCGATTCTTGATTTTTTTTGCGCGAGTTCGGTGGAATCTCGCTTTTTTAGCCGCGTTAATAGATGATTCGCGGAGCAGTTGGTCACCTCTTATGGCTTTAGCGGTCAAAACTTGTCCTTTTTGTCCAATTAAAACCTCGACATATACTTTTCCATCAGCACAATAGCCTTTTGCCTCGACCGGGTAAATTGGTTTTGGAAGATAAATTGCGGTGCCATTCAACATAGGCAGCTTCTTGGAACTTTGCGCAATTGCTACAAGTGGCAAGATAAGCAGCAGTAAAAGAATTACGGACTTTATGATCACTTCAAGATTAGACACCAAACAACTTGATTCGTTCCAGCTTACATCAAAACAGTGTTAAAATGGTGTCAATCTTTTGATGAGTCCGGTCGCAGAAAAATATAGAGCCACGATCGACGAAGCGGTTGCTCACCTGATTTCGCGTGCCGAGAACCTGCGCGGGGCGACGGCTGAGAATTTACGAGCGCGCATAGACGCGGCGGTTTTAAAATATCTTTTCGCGGGCGAGCACGCGCCGGAACATACTGAGATAAAAGAGTTTATCGACGACATCCGCGCCGACGATCTGTGTCTGATCATCGCGTGCGAGCGTGGCGACGAAGGCGCGTGGGAACATCTGGTTGCAAATTTTGATTCGACGGTAAAATCGGCGGCGAGGAAGATCTCGTCAAATAACGAAGACGCGGAAGATCTGGCGAGTTCGATCTGGGCCGAGCTTTACGGGTTGCGGACCGACGCCGACGGCAATAAGAAAAGTAAATTGGCTTATTATTCGGGGCGCGGCTCACTCGCAGGCTGGCTACGCGCGGTCGTTTCGCAGCTTGCGGTCGATCAGTTCCGAAAGGTTTCAAAGTTTGTTCAGATCGAGGAAGACCGCGAATTCGAAAATCTCGCCAGCGAAGCGGCGCTCAGCGGTAACAATCATTCGCCGTCGCACACTGCGAATCCCGAGGATCTGTTTAGCGAGGGCCAAGCATCGAGCGACGTGGGCCGCGCCCTGGGTGCCGCGATCGCCTCGCTCGAAGCCGAGGACCGACTGATTCTTAAGCTATACTATTTCGACGATCTGAAATTAAAGGACATCGCTGCGACGTTTGGCTATCACGAGGCGACCGCGAGCCGCAAGCTGACGCGTGTGCAGGCGGACATTCGCAAGGGTGTCGAACGCGAGTTAAAAACGCGTCACGGTTGGACTGACAGCGAGGTAAAACGCCATCTTAGCGACACGGCCGCGGGCCTCGGCGTAAATCTCGAGACGATGTTCGCGGTGTTAACCTTGGCCGTGCTGGTGCAAGATTTGTGGCTTTGAGGCGTTCAAAGACTGGCGGAATGAGCCGCAGAGCACACAGAGACACTGAGAATGAAAGACAAAATTGATTTAATTTTAATGATGATTTATTTGGAAACTGAAATGACTTTTTCTCGGAGTTCTCTGTGATCTCGGTGGCTCGTTGATTTTGATGGAACTGGAATTCGACAAGGAAATTGACGCAATCTTGCGAAAATCGCGGAGCGGGAAAGCTCTCGCTGCGGTTGGCGAGCATCTCGACGCCGACGTTATTTCTGCGTTTGCCGATGGCGCGTTGCCTGAGCGTTCCAAACCGATATATACGCGGCATCTTGCCGATTGCGACCGATGTCGAAAATTGTTGACGCAAGCAATCAC
>JANOGL010000136.1:0-7559 GCA_031405985.1 Acidobacteriota bacterium
GGCTTATGTCTGCGAGAATTTTGTCTGCCAGCGGCCGGTAACCTCCGTTGACGATTTGCAAAACCAACTCTAACTTCAATCCACAAATGAAAAGACGCGGCTTCCTTAGAGGCCGCGTCTTGAAATTCGACTAAGTAGAAACTATGGTTTCTTGTCGTCTTTAGCAGCGTTAGCAGCCGGTGCATTAGCAGCCGGTTTGTTCGCCATGGCATTTGCTGCGTTTGCCATCGTGTTGGCCGTGTTAGCCATTGTATTGGCTGCGTTAGCCATTGTATTGGCCATTGTGTTAGCAGCGTTTGCCATTGAGTTGGCAGCTTTGTTAGCCGCAGTGTTCGTGGCTGCTTCACCGCAAGCCATTCCCAAAGCACCCATTACAAGAACTGCAGAAAGTGCAATTACTTTTTTCATATGAATCGATTCTCCTGTTTTCTCAAAGATTAGATCTAATTAATTTAAGACTATGCAAGCACAGTCTGCCCCAATAAATGCATTTTTGGAACACTCGACAATATAGTAAGCAAAACGGCGCAAGTCAACCCCGAAAAGAAAAAAACTGTAAAATCAGGGCATGTCGTCTCTAAAGAAAAAGCACCCTGTCCGAAAACAAGGTGCTTATGATTTAACACAAGATGCAGATTACTACGGCTTCTTGACGTTAGCGTTGTTAGCAGCAGCGTTGGTAGCCGGTGCATTGCTCGTAGGCATGTTTGCCTTCGGAGCGTTAGCCGCCGGAGCGTTAGCTGCCGGTGCTGTTGTCGTTGTATTAGTTGTGGTTGTGTTGGTCGTCGTCGTGGTGTTCGTCGTCGCCGTATTAGCCGGTTTATTGGCTGCGTTGTTAGCCGGAGCTTCGCCGCAAGCCATGCCGAGGGCGCTGAGGCCCAATGCAATTGAAAGTACAATAACCTTTTTCATTTTATTTAATGACTCCTATCTTTCTCAAAGAATAATTTCCTGTCGCCAGGAACTCCGGCTGATCGAACACAGCCGTTTTGCCTTGAACTCTTTCTTTTTCAGGGCAAACGATAAGATAGGGCGCGCAAAAGGTTTTGTCAACCTTTTTGAGCAAAAAAATGGCTTTTTTAAGATTTTTTTTCAAGCTCGCGTTAGCACCGGGACGAGTAGTGCCAGACTGCCTGTATTTATCGGCCAAAACTAAAATTGTATTGACTTTAACGGGTACGACAAGTTATCTTAAAAAATGTTGTTACTCCCCGATTGCACTGGACGCTTCTACAACCAAGACAAAACATGCAGGAATTTGAGGATAGCCCGAATTCGGGCAAAGGCACACGCCCTTTCGGTGTTTATATGGCGTTTGCGATCGCTATGTCTCTAGTGGCGATCGGCGGGGCGTTCTGGCTGTCGAATGCGGCGATTGATGAGCAGTCGAGAATGACTGGTTTCATTGGCCTCGCAGGACTTTTCCTCGTCTTGGGGGTTGTAGTACTTGTTTTCCGGTTCAAAGGGAAAGGACGGCACACGTCGCATGTTGCCGATATTCCTGAGGATGCCCCGAGTGCTGAGAACTCGCTTGCCGCACTTGATGAAGCTCGCGAACTGTTCTCGGGTTCGTTGAAGCTCGCCGATACCTTCAGACTGACGTCGAATCGCATTAAAGATGTAATGCCTTTTCGCGCGATCGTTTTATATGTTTTTAACGATGGACGAACTCATTTGATTGCGGCGCACGCCGACGGCATTAACGTCAAGGACGTTGACGACGGTCTTGCAAATCAAAGCCTATCGAGCAGTAGTGTTGAGATCGACAGCTATCTAGAGATGGATGCGACGCAGGCTTTCGGATCGTCGGTTGCAATTCCGCTCCGTACTGACGGAACCGTATTTGCGGCTTTGCAGCTATATTTTGGCGACGAATATGATGCGGCGAGCGTCGATAAATATTTGTTTAAGACTGTGGGCGAACGCGTCGCACCCTTGATCTTGAGTTCGCTCGCATACGAGCGCACACACGCGAAAGCGCTTACGGACATCACAACGGAGCTGCCGAATGAGAGGGCGTTTTACCTAATGCTCGAAAAGCAGATCGCAGAATTTCACCAAGATCGCAGCGGCGATCCGCTGACGGTGCTCGCTATCGATATCGATAATTTTGAAGAGATCAACGTCAAATATGGCCACGCGACGGGTGACCGTGTTCTGAATTTTGTGGCGCAAGTAACGAAAGACAGTCTGCGGCGCATGGACTTTCTGGCGCGGTCCGTAAATGACGAGTTTCTGGCGATCCTGCCGACCGCGTCGAAGGAAACTTCGCAGATCGTTATCGCTCGCATACAAAACGTTTTTAAGGAGCGCCCGTTTCAGGTTAGCGACGACGAACCCATAGTCATCGAATTGAACATCGGCTGGGCGACATATTGTGACGACGGTAGTACGCCGAGTGAGCTGCTGAGTTTTGCAGAACTAAAGAAAGAGCAGCAGAAAATCCCGCTGGGCGATAACGTCGTCGCATTCCCACAGGAATTTGCAAACTAGTCCGCTTTGCTTCGAGACTGAACCGTCTTACACTCAATTCGTTGAGTTTAAGCGGCATTTTTTTGCGCCGGGTTTAAGGAGACAAGGCCATGAAGACTTTAAGAAACGAGAGCGAGAGAGCGGGTTTAATCGAGCGAGTAAAAAGTTTGAGCGGCAGTGAGACGCCGTTGTGGGGCAAGATGAATGTCAATCAGATGGTCTCGCATCTAGTGCAGGCAGGCGATCTTCCGTTCGAGTCGAGCGTGCCGGATCGCAGCAGTTTTATGTCTAGAACTGTACTTAAGCCGCTGATTCTCTATGTGGTGCCCGTGCCCAAGGAAGTAAAAACCTCGCCCGAGATCAACCAGCTTGAGAAAGGCCGCAAGCCGCAGGATTTTGAGTCGGACAAGACTGCGTTGGTGGATGCGATAAACAAGCTCGGCACGCTGCCGCTCGATCACGAGTGTCTGGCACATCCGTTCTTTGGCGCAATGAACGCGAAGCAGTGGTCGGTTTTGGCTAGTAAACACATCGATCATCATTTGACGCAGTTCGGAGTTTAACCCCTTATGGCGAAAATAACATTTTACGGCGGCGTCGGTTCGGTGACCGGCTCAAAGTATTTACTCGAAAGCAATGGCAGGAAGATACTTGTAGATTGCGGGTTGTTCCAGGGCGAAAAAGAGCTGCGGATGCGCAACTGGGAAGATCCGCCGTTTGCCGCAAGCGAGATCGACGCTGTTATCATCACGCATGCTCACATCGATCACACCGGCTGGCTGCCGCGGCTTGTGAAACTGGGTTTCAAGGGGCAGATCACGACTTCGCGTGCGACAGGCGATCTGCTCAAGATTCTGCTGCCCGACTCTGCTCGTCTACAGGAAGAGGAAGCCGATTACCGCAACCGACATCAGTTAACTTCACACTCGCCCGCATTGCCGCTTTACGACGAAGCGGACGCAAAAGCTGCGCTCGCGATGCTGCGGCCCGTGCCGAACGACGGCAAGCCCTACGAGATATGCGACGGGTTTGCGGCGAGTTTCAGCGTCGCCGGCCACATTATGGGCGCAAGCCTTGTGCTAGTTGAAATGAGTCCCAAGTCCCAAGTCCAAGGTCTCACGTCCGAAGAACGGGACATGGGACATGGGACTGTTGGACCTGGGACTATCCGTTTTCTCTTTTCGGGCGACCTGGGCCATTACGATCAGCCGATCGTTAAAGATCCGGCAACGCCGCCGGATTGCGATTACTTGATGTGCGAATCGACCTACGGCGACCGCTTGCACGGTGAAACGGATTCCGAAACGCAGATGGCCCGAATTATCAACGAAGCCGCGAAACGTAATGGGCCGATCTTGATCCCTGCGTTCGCAGTCGGACGCACGCAGGAAGTGCTTTACATGATTCGCGAACTCGAAGAGCAAAAGCGGATTCCGATCATGCCGGTGATCGTCGATTCGCCGATGGCGGCGCAGGCGACGCAGGTTTACAACCGCTGGCACGAGGAGCACGACCGCGAATACGCAAGCTTGCTCGCGCACAAAAAACATCCGCTGCGCACCGCGTCGATGCAAACTGCTTCGAGCCGCGAGGAATCAATGCGTCTCAACGAATTGAAAGGCTCGCGGATCATCATCTCGGCGTCGGGCATGATGAGCGGCGGCCGCGTGCTCCACCACGCGATGCGAATCTTGCCGAACGAAAACGCGACCGTGATCTTCGTTGGTTACCAGGCCTCGGGAACGACGGGCCGGCGCGTTCAGAACGGCGAGCGCGAAGTTCGCATCATGAAAAACTGGATTCCGGTAAAATGCCACGTCGAAAAGGTCGAGGGCTTTAGCGCACACGCCGACTGGAAAGCCGTTATTCGCTGGCTCTCAGGACTCAAGACAACGCCGAAGATGGTTTTCACGACGCACGGCGAGCCCGACGCCGCCGAAGCAATGGCGGGCCACATCCGCGATGAATTTGGCTGGAACGTCGTCGTGCCGCAATACGAGCAGACGGTGGAACTTAATGCAGAAGCCCGCACGAAGTAAGGGCGCTCTGTACCAGTGTGAAATATGAAGATAATCAAAATAGTTGGTTTGTTAATTCTTTCGGTTGTATGTGTCGCAGGTCAGAACAAGGTGACGAGCATCGCCGATCTTAACGGAATGGCCGGTTGCTGGGAGCGAAAAGACGCCGCCAAGAAGTTGCTTGTGTCCGAGCAATGGATGTCGCCGGCGGGCACGTCGATCTTCGGGATGGGACGCACTGTGAAAAGCGGCAAGACCGTCGATTATGAATTCATGCGGATCGAGCAGCGTGACGACGGCATTTATTTTGTCGCGCAGCCAAAAGCCAACGCCGAGGAAACTGCATTCAAACTCATCCGCTCAACTCTCAACGAGTTTGTTTTTGAGAACAAGGAGCACGACTTTCCGCAGCGTGTGATCTACAAACTCCAGGAGGCAAAAATGACCGGCCGGGTCGAGGGCACGATGAACGGCAAAGAACGCGGCATCGATTTTCCTTACGTAAAAGTTAAGTGCGGATAATTATTCGTATCTGAGGCACTCGATCGGGTCGAGGCGGGCGGCTTTGCGTGCCGGTAGGACGCCGAAGATGAGGCCGACGCCGACCGAGACGGCTAAGCTTACGCCGATCATCCATAGTTCGACTGTTGCGGGTAAGCTGGGGACGAGCAGCATAATCAAACTGCTGATGCCGACGGCGAGGACGACGCCGATGACGCCGCCGATGGCTGTGAGCGTCATTGCTTCGAAAAGGAATTGAAAGACGATGGCTTTGCGCGTTGCGCCGATGGCCTTGCGAATGCCGATCTCTTTTGTGCGTTCGGTGACGGAGACGAGCATGATGTTCATCACGCCGATTCCGCCTACGAGCAGACCGAGCATCGAGATCGCGATGGCCGCGATGCCGACGCCCGCGATGATGCTGTCGAACTGAGCGATAAACGCGTCGGCGGTTTTGAGATCGAAATCATTCTTCTGCTCAAATTTTACTTCGCGGCGTTGGCGCATAATTCCTTCGATCTCGGCGACCGCGTCGTTTAGCTTTCCTTCTTTCGCCTGAACTGTCATCAGCAGATAGTTGCGAAGCGGCGCGACCTTTCGCGACGTGCGATACGGCATAAAAACTTTACTGTCTTCCTCGTTCTCGCCAAAAAATCCGGCTTTGCGTTTTTCGAGAACGCCGATGATCTCCCAAGTGTCGCCGTTCATTCGGACAACTTTGCCGATCGGCGACTCGTCGGGATTTGGGAAGAGAGCTTCGCGTGCGTTGATGCCGATGACGAGAACTTTGCGACGTTGCATATTGTCTGCTTCGGTTAACCAACGCCCTTCGCGCATCGACAGATTGGTGATCAGATCGTAATTTGTCGAAACGCCGTCGCACTCCGCCCAGCGATAATTGCGGCCTTCGTACGTCATGTTGTCGTCAAAACTCGCGCCGAAATTACCGATGCCCGGGTTGATAAGCGCGATGTCATTGATGTCGGTCGCTTGAGCGAACAGAGCGTCGGCGTCGGCGTCGGTGAGTGGTTTGCGGTTGCGTTCGTCGCGATTCGGCGGGCCGTCGCCCATCGAGAGATGAAATACGTAAATGTTATTCGTGCCGTAATCTTCGACGATCGAGACGATCGATTGACGCATTCCTGTGAGAATCGATGCGACGACGACCGCCGTAATAATACCGACGACAATGCCGATGATCGTCAAAGCCGAGCGAAACTTGTGCCCGACGATACTGTCCAGCGCCATTCGCATTACTTCGATCGGTAGTGATGTTGACCAACGCATATTTTTTTAACGCAGAGATCGCAAAGCACGCAGAGAAAACAAAACCGGAAAATTGCACCTCGATTGAATCATAGACTCTGCGATCTTTGCGGCCTCTGCGTTTATATTCCTAGTTCTGAGCTAAGGCCACGATCGGGTCGAGCCGCGATGCTTTCCAAGCCGGATAGATGCCGGCGACGATGCCGATGATGCTCGAAACCGCGACCGAGAGAATTACATAGCCGGGTGTGATCGTCATCGTTATCTCAAGCGCCATTCCGACGATCTGCGTCGCACCGACCGCGACAACCAACCCCAAAAATCCGCCAACGATGCAGAGCGAAGCCGACTCGATCAAAAACTGCAGCAATATCTGCTGCCGCGTCGCGCCCAGAGCTTTTCGCAAACCGACCTCGAAGGTCCGCTCGGTCACCGAGACGAGCATTATGTTCATCACGACGATGCCGCCGACGAGGAGGATGATCATGGTGATCGGCACGACGACCGCCGCGATCGCGCCGGTAATCTGATCCATCGTCGAGTTAAAATCATCGACATTCACGACGCCGAACGTGTCTTCTTCGCTGCCGATCAACTGGCGGCGATTTCGTAAAAGCTGGCGCGCTTCTTCGATCGAATCTTTAAAGACCTCGCTCGATCTTCCTTTGCCGTGAAGCTGCAGCCCGCCGGTTCGCACAAATATCTGGCCATGAAGAATTATCGGAATATAAACATGACGATCCTGCGAATCGCCAAAGAACGAGCCGCGTTTTTCTTCGACGCCGATGACTTTAAGTGGAACACCGCGAATCTTGATCTCTTCGCCGAGCGCAGGCTTATTTGGAAAAAACTTTTCGCGAACGTCATTGCCGATAACGCAAACGTAACTCATCCGCTCAGATTCTTCATCGGTGAAAAAACGTCCCTCGCCCATCGTTTTGTCTTCGATCTCGGACATGTTGCCGGTCACGCCCATGATGCGCGTCGAAGGCATCTCGATGCCGTTGAATGTAAGATCGGCGCCCGCATTTACCTGCGCACCGACTTCTGAACAAAGCTCACAATTATCGCGGACGTATTCGTACTCGTGCCACTTGATGTCTTTGTTGCGACGATTGCGTCGCTCAAACTCTTCGTCGGCCATTCGTCCCATCGAGGCCATACGGTTGATCATAAAATGGTTCGAGCCTAGAACTTTCGACGCGGTCTCTACGACGTAGGTTTTCAGCCCGCTGATCGAAGCTCCGACCACGACGACTGCCGCGACGCCGATGATAATTCCGATCAGCGTCAAAAACGCGC
>JANOGL010000168.1:0-2321 GCA_031405985.1 Acidobacteriota bacterium
TTTGCTGACATCGTTTCAGTTACCCGCTCGGGACCGCGACGCGTGTTGCCGGAGTGCGAGCTTTATGGCAAATGCGGCGGCTGCGACATGCAGCACATGGATTATAAAGCGCAGCTCGATGCGAAGAAGGGATTCGTCCGCGATTGTCTGCAACGAATCGGCAAGATCGAATTCGATGGCGAGATCGATATGATCGCATGTCCGCAGCCTTTCGAGTATCGCTCACGCGCACGTTGGCACATCGACAGACAGCGGAAATTGCTCGGTTATTACGCACGCGAGACGCACGATGTGATCGACGTGACGCATTGCCCGATACTCACGCCGGGCTTGCAATCGTCGCTCGAATATCTAAGAGAAAGCACAAATTGGGAGTCGATCTGGAGCGACAAAGCCACAATCGAAGCCGCGAGCGGCGAGGAAGGCCGCGTATCGATTCACTCAAGCGAGGCGGACGAACCTGCGGCGGAATTATCATTTACAGTCGCCGGCGAAACTTACGCATTCTCGGCCGAAGTGTTTTTTCAGGCAAATAAGTTTCTCATCGCCGAGTTGATCGATACTGCGGTCGGCGATGCGAAAGGTGACACGGCCGTCGATCTTTACAGCGGTGTCGGGCTGTTCACTTTGCCGCTTGCACGGCGTTTTACAAAGGTGATCGCCGTCGAGGACAATCCCGAATCTGCGATTCTTGCTAAGAAAAATCTCGTGGGCGCCGGTCTCGAAAACGTAAAGCTCATCTCTAAAAGCGTAGAACATGTTTTAAACGAGAATAAGAAGACGAAGATCGACTTCATTTTACTCGATCCACCGCGAGCCGGCACCGCGAAAAGCGTTATTCCCGCGATTGCGAATTTAAAACCGGCTGTAATATCTTACGTCTCGTGCGAACCGTCGATTCTCGCTCGCGATCTGCGCGTGTTCGTCGATGCCGGATACAAGATCGATGCGATCACGGCGCTCGATATGTTTCCGCAGACGCATCACGTCGAGACGGTCGTGCGGCTTCAGTATGAATTGCCACTAGCTTTAGCTAGTGGATAAATGCAGATATGTTTTGCGGCTTTTGCCGAAACAAAGATACTTGCTGTTCGTATTTCCTTCAGACAATGAAAGTAAATTGGGCTAAAGCCCGATTGTCTTTTGCAACTCAGTCCACTAGCTAAAGCTAGTGGCAATTTATAGAATTTATTCATGCCAAAAAAGAAACCCGACGCCGAAGAGTCTTCGTCCGCAGTCACAAAAGGTCATTCAGTAAAGTGCCGCTTCTGTGGGCAGAAGAACGCAGTAAAGAGCGATTACAAAAACAACGACGCGAATTGCGGCCGTTGCAAGCTGCCGCTCTCGAACGAGCCGCACAAAAAGTTTGTCTCGCTGCATAAGGACGAGTATATTCACCCGGCTGATGCAAAAGCTTTGGCTGCATTGAAGGCAATTCCCGGCGTTGATTCAGCGCTGAAGAAGTTGCTTGCTTGGACGGGCGAATCGGCCATTCGTGTTGCATTTATGGCGAGTGCTGTTAAGGTCACGCCGAAGCAGTGCCCCGATCTTTACGCAAAACTCGAGATCGCCTGTACGACGCTCGGCGTTGAGATGCCGGATATGTTCGTGCAGCAAAATCCGCTGGTCAACGCTTTCACCGGCGGCGTCGAAAAGCCGATAATCGTCCTCCATTCGGCGCTCGTCGAACGTCTCAACGACGAAGAAACACTCGCAGTAATCGCGCACGAGGTCGGCCACATCCACGCCGAGCACGTGCTCTATCTCACCGCGGCACGGCTCATCGAGTTTGCGCTGAACCGCTCGATCGCTGCGCTTTTGCCTGGCTCAGAGATCATAAAATTGATTGTTTCACTCGGTATCGCAAGCGCGCTGCTCGCGTGGGCGCGACGAGCAGAATTAAGCTGCGACCGCGCGGCGATGCTCGTGATGCAAGACCCGCACATCATCGGCCGCACGATGATGAAACTCGCCGGCGGCACATTCGCCTCGAAGATCGACTACGACCTGTTTCTCGAGCAGGGCCGCGAATTTAAGAAGAACTACGACGAGAGCCGCCTAGACCGCTTCTGGGCGGATGTGATGAACTCGGGCCTGTCGCATCCTTTCCCGATCTGGCGCGTCGCCGAGATCCTCGAATGGGTCGAGAGTGGACAATACGCCGGGCTGATGGAGAAGAAATAAATGTTTATACCTCTCAACTAGCTGCTTAGCAGCAAGTTAATTCTGCGATCTATTATTGGGGTGTTTTTGTGAATATCAGAGCTATGTAGAATTTGTCGAATTGTGTCTTTATGTGGACTTTCTGAATAAGCCTCGTT
>JANOGL010000190.1:0-7831 GCA_031405985.1 Acidobacteriota bacterium
GTCACGCAAAAGACGCGTGCCACCCCTCCTTCGTAAGGAGGGGAGCTTTTTGATCAAAGATTGTGTCAAAAAGGAAAACTCGCGTCTAAATTCCCTATTCTTGCGTCAAAGCACGGTTGATCTTGCGACAGAGACGGCGCAAACAAAAAAGTTCCGCCATTGCTGGCGGAACTTTTCTCTTTGAGAAGACCGGATGTCTGCTTCAAGTTGTTGAATTGCAGAGGTTGGAAGCACATCGAACTCTCTTATCCCGATACATCGGGACTCGACCTTCTATTGTAACTTCTTTGCCACACCTACGAGGTTAGCTGCCGGGCTAGGAACGAAAGATTATCCCTTCATAACTATGATTCGCCCCGTCCCGATAAGTATCGGGAATTGGTTCCCCCGCTCCCGACTCGTGTCGGGATTCGGTGATCAACTTTTCAACAATGAAATAATAGCAGCAATACCGCTCTATTTCAAGAACTAAGACGCACGAAGTGGAAAAAAGGTTTGCAAAGGTGTCAGTAGCCCGCACGTAAGTAAGGGCTATCGTAGAATACTGACCACGGTAGCCCTTGTTTACACGCGGGCTACGGACACACGAGCCACCGACACTCGGACTATGGACTCGCCGGATATAACTGATAAAGCAGCAGATACACGATAACGCCGGTAATCGACACATAAAGCCACACGGGAAAGACGAGCCGCGCGAGCTTTCTGTGAGAATCGTAACGGCCTTTTAGTGCACGCCACAGAGTTGCGATCACAAACGGAGCGACAACTGTAGCGAGTATTGTGTGCGAGGTAAGAATAGTGAAGTAAATCGGCCGAATGACGCCTTCTCCTGTAAATTTTGTCGGGCCAAGGCCGAAATAATAAGTGCGAACGGCGTGATGAGTCAAATAACTAGCCAGAAAGAGCGCGGATACTGTGCTTGCCGAGAGCATGCAGATTCGGTGTTCGGAAACACGCCTACGCATTATGAAGTAAAAGCCTGTCAGTAGAAGAACGCCGCTGAGGGCGTTGAGCGAGGCGTTTAGATGAGGAAAAATGTGGAGCATCTCAATCGGCTATTGCCAGAAACCTAATAACAAAAACAGAACGATCCAAATGCCGCCCATAAAGTGCCAGTACCAGCCGACGACCTGCGCGATAACTTTGCGTTTGGCGATTGCCGCGCTATTCGAGGTCGGATTCCAGACCCGCAGCAAAACAGAGCCGAGAGCAACGATGCCGCCAATAACGTGAAAAGCATGCACCGCAGTAAGAATATAGAAGAATCCGGCGTATGGATTTCCCTTTACGTAAAGCCCACGTTTGGTAAGTTCGAGCCACGATAGGATCTGCGACGAGATGAACGCCGCTCCGAGTATCGTCGTGATAATGAACCATTTTCTAGCTACTTCCCGCTGATCGCGATCGAGTTTTGTTTTTGCAAAGTGATACGTCACGCTACTCGCGATAATTATGACTGTACTTATCCAAACCTGTATCGGCAAAGCAAATGGCTGCCATTCGAGTGATCTGTTTGTCGCAAGCACGATGTAGGCTGCCATGAGACCGCCAAATGTCATCGCAACAACGAGCAGCAAAAAGCCGGTGAGCAAACGTGATTTTTCGGGGATGAAACGCGTGTCGTCAGCGATGTCGTCGTCGCTCGGACCGTTGCTTCCCGGTCCCCCGGGATTGCGGCCGCCGCTGTTTGGAGGATTTGACCCGCCGAGCGTGCCGGTGTGACGACGGCGTAATTCTTCAGCTTCGGCAATGGTTTCGGCTGTTCCGATTTCCATAAAAATTATCTTTTATCGGCGACCATTAGAATAAATAGCAGCGGAAGGTAGATGACTGAGACGAGCAGTAGTTTTTTTGCGCTTTCGTTGGTCTTAGCTCGGGCGGTACGGATGCTCGCCCATAACATCCAGATTCCGAGCAGCGAAGCGCCGACGAGAAAGATCATTCCCGATATGCCAAAAAAGAACGGTGCGAGGCTAACGGGCAAAAGCATGATCGAGAACATAACGATCTGTCGAGCAGTGATCGTGCCCGAAGGTTCAACAACTGGCAGCATGAGGATGCCGGCCTTTGCGTATTCGTCGCGATACAGCCAGGCGATTGCGAGAAAGTGTGGGAACTGCCACAAAAATTGCATTGCAAACAACGCCCACGCGGTCAAAGAGATTTCATTTGCCGCAGCCGTCCAGCCCATTAATGGCGGCAAAGCACCGGGCAGCGCTCCGATCGCGGTCGAGGCCGATGTGCGAGTTTTTAGCGGCGTGTATACGAAAACATAGCCGACGATTACGACAAGACCGAGAATCGCCGTTAACAGATTCACAGCAAGCGCGAGATAGACTTCGGCGATCGCACATTGCGCAATACCGAAGACAAGCGCCTCGTAGGATGTAACTTTTTTTGTCGGGAGCGGTCGCGTTGCGGTCCGCTTCATGAGCTGGTCAAGGTCGCGTTCCCAAAATTGATTTAGCGTCGCAACGCCGAAAGCGAGCAATGTGATCGCTATCACTGTATTTGCGAAAAGTATCCAGTCAAATGTACCTGTGTTGCCAAGATAGAATCCTGCGGCCGAGGTTAACACCAAAAGGAACGCGATCCGCGGTTTTGTCAGTTCTATGAATGCAACAAGACGCTCACGTACACCGACGCTCTTCTGTTCATTAATTTCAGCCGTAACAGTGTCCATATCCGATAAAACCGTAAAGGCAAGAATAGCGTCTTACAGCTGTAAATCAAAACTTGACGCGATTACAGACGGTATTTTATAGGTAAAGCTAAACTTATTTTCATCTTAGGTGACAAAGCCGCAGGGCTTACGTTATTCTTTGTCTAACAAATGTCTGCAGTTGAAGAAACTCTAAACACAAAGTCTGCCCAGCCGAGAACGCGAGGCAAATCGACGCCGCTCCTCAACCGCGGCCTGGATCTCATCAGCTCGGTGCGTAATGGCGTCGTGCAGTTGGTCATTCTTGTCATTTTGTCGATGATCGGGATGCTCGTTATGCAACAGAATGTGCAGGGCTTTGAGGCATATTATGTTTCGCTGACACCGGCTGAGAAGATGGTCTTCGGCAGTCTTGGGATTTTCGACATCTATCACAGTTGGTATTTCAATGTTCTGCTGCTGAGCTTGTCGCTCAATATCGTCCTAGCCTCGATTGACCGCTTCCCTTCCGCGTGGGATTACATCGTCAAACCGAAGCTAACGGCGACGCGCGACTGGCTGCTTGGAAGACAAGACAACACCATCATCGAACTCCCCAAAGATCAAGACGGGGTCGCGAAGATCACAAGCGCTTTTCAAAACGCCGGCTTTAAGCCAAAGACAACGACCTCAGAAACGACCGAATACGGCACTGACAGCGAAGGCCGAAAAGATTTTTCTAACATAATCACCAAGGAAACAACCGTGGTATTCGGTGAAAGCGGCAAGTTGAACCGACTTGGGGCGTATGTTGTTCACGTGTTTTTGCTCACGCTTTTCCTTGGTCATTTTGTTGCGCTTACAACAGGCTTTGACGCCAATGTCAGGATGACGCCGGGACAAATAACGAGTGAAATTCAGATTGAGCAGTTTGAGCTCGATAAGAAGCTCCAGTTCAACGCTCAGCTTCCCTTCTCGATGGAGTGCACTGATATTCAGCAGACGCTCATTCGAGCGGACGGCGGCATCGACGTCAGCAACACGCTCGACTGGCGAACGCAGATGAAGGTTACCGACCCTGAATACGGCTCGTTCATAGCCGACGTAAGCATGAACAAGCCGCTCGATTATCGTGGGTATCGATTCTTCCAGGCGCAGACGATTCCGTTCGGCAGCGCACGAAAGATCACGCTCAACGTGACGCCCGAGAAGGGCGGCGAAACGCTGAAAGTGAATCTTGACCGAAACGGCTCGGCGAATCTGCCTGACGGCACAGCCGTCGAGTTTGCCGAGTTTATGCCCGACTTTACGTTCGGCCAAGACGGTCAGCCCGACACGCGAAGTGGCGAGTACAACCAACCGGTTGCCGTTCTCAACGTCACTCCGCCAAACGGAGAACGGAGTCGCGTGTTCGCTTTCGGCTCAGGCATCGCCGACAACATTCCGGTCGGCGCCCCAAAGGCGGGTTACAAGTGGAGGCTCGGTGAGTTCGAAAAATCCCCGCTCGCACACATTCTGTCGATCAAATACGACCCGTTCAGCGCGTCATTTATCGCGTGGTATATCGGCGGCTTTGGTTTGTGCGGCGCGTTGATGTTTGTGTTCTTTTTCTCGCACAAACGCGTCTGGGCGCAGATTAACAAAAGAGAGGACGGTACGACGGAGATCCTTCTCGCGGGCGATGCAAACCGCAATCATCTAGGTTTTCAAGACAAGTTCAAACGAATCGTCGAAGCGATTCAGAGGTGATAACTGCAATTTAATTTGACGGCATCTTATTTTGGGAATACTGTTGTAATAGATTTCTAATCGTACGGGGACCGAGTTTTTCTTTTTCGAGATATCTATTAAACCTCGAATTTTTTAGGAGTTATTACGAAATGAAAATCGGCCTCCTTTTATTAACAACGGCCAGCTTGTTTTTGCCTGTCTGGTTCCTGCTCCACAAAGACGCTGAAGCCGAACTCAATCCGCTTTTTACTGAAGCGGTAGTGCAAACATCTCCGACGCCTACCGAAAGTAAAACTGGCAAGTCTAATGTTTCCCCTTCGCCGACACCGGTTTGTTCGCCTCAGCCTACAACTCTTTCGGACAAAGATAAAAATAATCCATTACACGAACTGGATTTGGAAGATTTTGTTAATGGAGGTTTAGGAACCCCTGACTTCGATTGCGATGGTATTTGTAATCTTAAGGATAACTGTATGTTGGCTTATAACCCGAATCAAAAAGATAGCAATGGTGACGGGAAAGGAGATGTGTGTGATCCAAAATTGGTGGCTCCCTCATTTACTGACAGCCGGTGTGACGTGGACGGAGACGGAGTACCTGATATTAAAGATAACTGTCCTTCCGCCTGCAATCCTGATCAAAAATTTGTGGATATTAACGAAAACAAAGTAAACGACCTGTGTGATTCGGCATTGCCAAATTTTGCGTTTGATAAGCCGTGCGTTAAGCGGAAGAAAGTCAAGGCGCCACGGCCTGAGAAAACGAAGAAGTTTCCCGCCTAGCAATTACAATTGGTATAAGAAATTAGGAGTGTTAAAATGAATTTCAGAAGAACCCCCGCTACTTTAATCGTATTTTCTAGTATCTTGTTTCTTAGTTATCTAATTTCTCAGACAAGCCACGCTCAAACGGCCGTAACTACAATTTCAGGCAAGTTCTACCGGTTGGAAGTTTTGGCTACTAACGGTATGTCGGGAATTACCACAATAAATTCTTCCTCGATTAACGATTTTGGAACGGTTGCGTTTAATGCCGGCGGTGGAGGTCTTTTCACTGCGGACGGCAGAACTCCACTTCGTAATATTGTCGGCCCAAACAGCGGAGCGCCTCAGATAACTAATAATAACCACGTAATATATAGAGCCAGTAATATAGGTACAAGCGTCGGGACACTTCTTCGGCGCGATACAAACTTGCCGGCCTTTCCTTTTACAACGATCGCTGGTGAAAGCGGCACCGCTTTTCCAGATTTTGGTAATATTAACGATTGGCCGAGCATCAACAATAACCCTAACCTCAATGCTGCATTCTCAGTTTTCGATTCAACCGCTGCTCAAACTCAGGTTGTCACTGGGATTAGGCCAACATTCAACCGGCAGGCCGTAATCCCCGGAAATATAAATCAAACTTATCCCGTTGTAGCCGATAACGGGAGCGTTGTCTTACGAACCGGGATAAACGCAACGCCCGCAACTCAGGTTATAAGACTCTATCAAAATTACAATTTGACCGGCACAACGGTGACAATTGCGGCAGGAGCGAACTGGAATGGTCTAGGACAGCGACCCGGAATTAGCGATGACGGTGCTGTGGTCGTTTTTTATGGTAATTTAACGGCTGCCGGTGCGACCGCACTCAATACAACGGCTGGTCCTGGAATTTTTGCTAATTACGATGAGGGCGGAGGAGTCCGCCGTACAGTTCGAGTTGCGCGGAGACAGGTTGAGAACTTTTTCGCCTTGACAGGCAATCTTGATGGCGTTTGTGATCTGCCGGAACAAACTGGGACTACGGCACCACCTCCGGCAGGTCAATCTCGATGCGTCGATGGGGAGCTTGGTCTGGATGCGGCGGGCAATCCATTACAATTTGCCTCCTTTGATCCTGATGCCCGTGTAGGAGTTGTTCATCAGGATTTAGCTCCCCTTGGCAATATTGAAGGGGATTCTTTCGTAGTTTCATTTATCGGAACCCCGAACGCTGCAAGTACAGCCCCTCAATATTTTTCGAATCAACTTGGATTGTGGACAATTAAAGTCGAAATAAAACGTGATGGTACTAATCTCAGGGAGAAACCATCAAGGCCGTTGTCAGTTGTCCAAGTTGGAGATCTTGTTGGAACTGGAAACCAAATCACAAATATCACCGTTCATGATCCGATTGCTTTAGCCTCGAATGATGCAGCCGGAACAACTCGTGTCCAAAGACGACCGGATCATAGAGTAGTCTTTAGTGCAACGACTCAAGCCGGAGGAAGCATTCTTGTTCGTGGCACACATATCGACTCCGATGAAGATGGCTTGCCTGATCACTGGGAAACAACAGGTATAGATTTTAATCAGGACGGCACGATAGACTTGGCATTAAATACGGTTATGCCCGGTGATGCCTCAAACTTGGCAGCCAATCCAAACCGAAAGGATATTTACGTTGAGATGGATTATATGCAGGAGACCACCGGCGCAAATCCGCATACTCACCAACCTGGAAGGCGTCCCGATAATTCAGCAAATTTAACTGTCGATCCGATTTTGCGAGTGAGAAATGCTTTTAGTGCTAATCCGGTTCGAAATGTAGATGGAAGCAGCGGTGCAACGCTTCACACTTTCATGGGTGAAGTAGTGCCGGAGGTTTTTGCTTTACAATTTTTGTATCAGACTCGCCCTACGGGAGCACTTGACGATTTTGATGATTTGAAGTTTGGAAGCAATGGAGCGACACCGGGTGCACCCTGCGGCAACGGTATGAATCACGGTTATTTTGGTACGCTCGCTGACAGGGCAGATGCTATGACTTGTCCGAATATTTTGGGCGCAAAGAGATTGGTATTTCGTTATAGTATTTTTGCGCATAGGGTTTCTTTTCCTACGACTCCTCCGACGCTGCCCGATTTTACCAGCGGAGTAGCTGAGATTGGTGGAAATGATTTTATTGTTAGCTTGGCTGTCAGAGAGCCTATCATCCCAATCACCAATCCAACTGGTCTTGATTACGAAGATTATGCCAATTCTTTAGTAGGACCGTATAACACAACAATTCCAACTCCTTCACCTGCAATTACATTTGACAACATCTTTGCAGACTATCAGGCGGGTACCTTCATGCATGAATTAGGGCATACGCTAGGACTTCTTCATGGAGGAAGGGATTTTACTAACTGTAAACCGAACTATCTTAGCGTTATGAGCTATTCGCGACAGACAAATGCGCGGGGATTGTCAACAATTAATTTACCCGGAGTTGCTCCGAATGTATTTGTTTTGAGTAATCGAAGGCTAGACTATTCTAGAGAACCTGCTCTGAGAACCTTAGATGAAGCCAGTCTTTTGGAAAGCGCTGGAATCAACGGGCTATCAGGTGAAAAAACTCTTCACGGTAGGCCGACAACCGGGGTTACATTAATAAGCTCAACCGCCGGCTCTATTGATTGGAATCATAATGGCATGAATGAATCAG
>JANOGL010000228.1:0-4129 GCA_031405985.1 Acidobacteriota bacterium
CGAGTTTTTCAACGGAATAGGCCGAATTCGCCCGTTAGACATGCAATGGAGCTTGACGCCCAACAACCGCATGCACCTGACCGCCGCAAGCGCGTGCGGATCCCCCGCGCCATTGGCGCGGGGCGGCAGGTGATGCGGAGCGATAGGGTATCGTTCATCCTACGAGGCTCACTCCGAGCGCCAACGAACGAGGGAGCGATGGCTCTTCAGACCGTTTTCTCAGCAAGAGAGAGTGCCCAGGTCAACGCACGCGCATTGAGTCTGCTACTCATGCTCTGCGCGATCGCGACTACAGCTGCCGCCGAGTATCCGCTGTTGAAGGTGAAGGTCGGGACGGCTGACGATGTGGCCCGCCTGTCTTTGATTTTGACGAGAATGTAAGAGCATTTGTCGGTCTGTAGAGCTTCCTGCATCGCAGGCAATGACATTTTTATTCGAGCGCCGGACGGCGGGCTGAAGACGCCGGTGATCTTGTATTGCTTGCCGCCGAATAGTTCGTACGCGTCGCCGACTTTGAGATTGT
The DNA here is from genome assembly GCA_031405985.1 of Acidobacteriota bacterium. GTDB lineage: Bacteria > Acidobacteriota > Blastocatellia > Pyrinomonadales > Pyrinomonadaceae > OLB17. The sequence goes on from JANOGL010000228.1 coordinate 524, forward strand.
TGTCTTTTACTTGCTGCTGATCGATGATGATTTCGTCAGCGCCTTGCGGTGCACGGCCTTCGACAAGATTGATGTCGTTCATCTCGGCGAACGGCTGCCAATCGACGCCGTCGAGCATCTTTATGCCCCAAGTCCCGCTCGAGTCCGGCGAAAAATAGCGAATCACGGGCACCGTCGCCTGCACGCCGTCAATCTCGAGAAGTCTGTTTGCATACTCGACGTTGACGGTTGTGTTCGAGCTTGTGGCCTCCATGCCGCCGGGCCGCGTGAAGATGATCTCGGCCTTCCAATTTGCGGCGCGTTTTGCGATGTCGTTTGTCATTCCGCGTGCGAGACCCGTAAAAAGCACGATCAGAACGACGCCGAGTGCGACGCCGATCACGCTGATGAGCGTGCGGAATGGGCGTACTTTTAAATTTGCGAGGACGAGTTCGAGCATGCGGTAATCACGCTTCTTTTGTAAGTTTGTCGTGGCCAAAGACGCGCCTGAAGACGAACGTCAGCACGAGTGCGAAGAGCAAAATCGCCCACGCGCCGAGCGCGGAGCGCCACGCCCATTCCCACCTGCCGCGAAAGGTGCCGAGAATCGTTCCGACAATGAAACCAAACGTGAAGAACACGCCTATAGCGTTGAGCACTCTGCCGCTTTCGAGAAAGCGCGAGATCAGCACCGGCAGTGCAATCGTAAATTCGGCGACAAGACGCGGCATCTGTTTGAAGTCATCTTTCAGCGACTGCGTGTCTTCGCCCGCACCGACTAGCAGCGCGCCTTTACGCATCGCGTACAAATTGAAAAGCACCGAGACGACCGAGAACAGCACCGAGATCGCGAACGCACGCCGCCGTGCGACGCCGTCCTGCGACGCGGCAAATACGTCGAAGAAGTAGCGTTCCTGCGCGTAGTGCGTAATGAACTCTACCGTGTGGCTGAAGGCGGGAAGCATGATCGACACGATCAGGTTTGCGAGCCATACGGGCGTCGCCTTGCGAAACGATTGAACGAGCGCACCGGCGATGCCGGTCGTGAAAAAGCGAAAGAAAAGCTCGACCATCACAGCCGTCAACGTGACGAGCATGCTCTCGCTGCTGGCTTTGTAGATCGTGAAGTAAAACGATCCGCGGACGATCATCGCGAGCAAGACCGCTTTCCAGTTCCAACGCGTAAGCAGCTGCAGCGGATGATGCGTCAGATTGCGAAACACATCCGCGACCGTGATCACCGGATCCCAAACTTCTTCTATATCATCGGCGTCGGCGATGGAATGGTGAATTTCGTCAGACATTGACATCGGCGGCACCGTTTCCCTTTCGATCATAAATCAGCTCATACGCGGGAAAACGAAAATGTTAATACTAGCATACGAGAGTTGGAATTGCCCAAATTTCAGTTTGACAAAACAATAATTCGGGATTGTAATAGCCACACAGACTAACAGAGAAGTTCCTTCTGCCCAATTTGTGATCGAAGGTAATAATCTCGACGGGAGCAACGAAAATTATGAAGATCAAGCTCGCATTCATTTGTCTTTTACTAATCTCGGGCATTGTAGGTTTTTTGCTTATTAACCCAGAAGGAAACGCCCAAACGTCGCCGACTACAATTTCGGGTAAGTTTTATAAGTTTGATGTTGTCGCCATGCAAGGACAGGACTCTTTCACCAACTTTGCGGAGCCTTCGCTTAACGATACAGGGACAATTGCATTCACCGCAGGCCGGATCGAAAATGGCGGGGTTTTTTTGCGACGTGCAAATGGACCGATTACCGAGCTAACGAGCGCATTGTCCCATATTGGTCGCTACGTTCAGATTAACAACAGTGATCAAGTTGTGGCCGGCGTGCCCGTAAATGCACCACAGAGGACTGACATTTATCGATTAGATGGAAATAATCCAGGCACATTGTCTCCTATCGCGGTATACAACGAGAACAACTTTTTGGTCGAGTTAGGTAGTGAAACTGGTCAGTCAATAAATAATTTGAATCAGGCTAGCTTCACCGGTAGGAGGATTGGAACTGATGAAGCTTTTTCGAATCGAATAATGTCGGGGATTTCTCCTGGAGTGTCTGAGTCTCAATCTTTTCTCCAGTCTACTCCGCCTCTTTACACTTCTCTTTTGACAATGGTGGCCGATAACGGGCGAATCGTGGCTAAGGCAGGATTCACACCCACTGACCCGATTCGATTGTATGAATATAACTTAACAACATTTACTGATTTGGCTGTTGTTAGCCCAACAACTTTTAACTCGCTCGGACGTAGTCCTGGAATCAGTGACGACGGCGAAGTAGTTGTTTTTGCCGGAATTCTAAATCAGGCAGGGCCGACGCCTAACTATAACAATGTTTACAACACAACATCCGGCCCGGGTATTTTTGCGGTTATGGATATTGGGCAGCCTACGCAAAGAATTGTTCGGTTAGCGAATCGCTATGTAGAGCAGAATAGACTTTCTGGTGGAAACAACGACGGTGTTTGCGACCAACCTGAATTTCCTGCCTTATGCCAAGCTGGTGAGCTAGGCGTTGATGCTGCGAACAACCCTCTATTTCTTAATTCATTTAATATTGACAGTAGGGTTGCCGTTATTCACCAATCGCTTGGAGTTGCGGGACTCCAAGAAGATACGATTGTCGTCTCGTTTACCAGCCACGCCAAATGCCGCAAGTCCGCCGCCTGCAATCTTCTCAAATAACCGCGGCCTATTTAGTGTCAGGGTTGATTTCAAGCTTGATGGAAATGTGGTTAGAGAAAAACCCCAACGTCCAAATCCTGTTATTCAGATCGGTGATCGCATTGGGACTCACACGGTTAACGAAATCAATGTTTATGATCCTTTAGCAAAGGCCGCGACAGAAGCTACGCGTAACGAGCGTGCGGGAGATCATCGATTGGCATTTTGGGCGAACACCAGCGGCGGCGACATGATCGTTCGGGCGACGCAAACTGATAATGATGAGGACGGATTGTTTGACCATTGGGAATCATCGGGGATCGATTTCAACAATGATGGAACGATTGACATTGCATTAAATGCTGCACCCTTTTCGGCGAATCCTCTTCATAAGGACATTTTTGTAGAAATAGATTTCATGCGTATGCAAGGACATACGCACCGGCCCGGGAGTAGCGGCCTAGACAGAGTTAGAAATGCATTTTCGGGGGCGAATGTGTCGAATCCAGACGGGAATCTCGGCATTACTCTGCACAACATGGTTGATGAAACATTACGCGAACCGACCCAGTTAATTTCAAGTACTCCTAGTCCTACACCGATACCGTCACCGATACCATTTCTTAGTCGGGCACAGGGTGTAAGGAATGACTTCTTTGATTTCAAGAATGGCGAACCGCATAACCCATGTGGAACGCAGGACGATGATGGCCATTTCGGTCGGATTGCTGATCGTCAGTCGCCTAATTGCCTCAACATCATCGGCGGTCGGCGCTTGGTATTTATGTAAACTGTAAGCATCCCCTAAAATAGTACCAATGAAAAGTGGAGTTTCCGGCCGGTGATAAGATAACACAGGAGGTTGGGAATGAAGCGAAGTAAGTTCAGCGAGGCTCAGGTTTTGGGGATATTGAAAGCGGTTGAGAACGGGC
>JANOGL010000242.1:0-7057 GCA_031405985.1 Acidobacteriota bacterium
ACGATCTCGTTATACCACTCGGAATAATTTTCTGATCTTTTCGGAAGGGACTTGCTCATAAGAAATTTGCCACAGAGACCACAGAGGTTACTTAGATAAAAACTTGATGATACGGCATTAACTGCACGGTGACAATCGACGTTGGGCGACAAAATCTGAATGGCCAAGCAGTGCTCTGTGTCCTCTGTGGCTAATTGTCGCTAATATGTTAAAGTATCGACTTTATGAGCGATTTCCTGCTGGACTTCCAGGACACGGCGACTGCCTTTGGGGATAAAACTGACGCACAGCTACGAGAAAAGTATCGGCTGTTCAAGATGCTGAATTCGCCGTTTTTGAATTCGGTCGGCTCGACGGCAGCGAGATTTGCCCTTTCGGTTGGTTTGCCCGTCGAGGGCATCATCAAATCAACTATCTTCGAACAGTTTTGCGGCGGCGAGACGATCGAAGAATGCCAAAGCACCGTCCAAATGCTCGCAAACGCCGGAATCGGAGCTATTCTCGATTATTCTGTCGAAGGCAAAGCGACTGAGCAAGATTTCGACAATACAAAGGATGAGATCCTTCGCACGATCGAGCGAGCAAGAGAAGATCCGAATGTTCCTTTCGCTGTTTTTAAAGTAACGGGCATCGCGCCGCTCGGAACGCTCGAACGCCTCAGTGCCAAAAAGAAACTCGACGCCAAAAGCCAGGCAAAGTGCGAACGCATTTATACTCGCGTCGGCGAGATTTGTGAACTCGCATACAGCATCGGTCAGCCGGTATTTATCGACGCTGAGGAATCGTGGATCCAGGATGCGATCGACCGTCTTTCGCACGATATGATGGAGCGTTACAACCGCGAGCGGCCAATCGTTTTCAACACAATTCAGCTTTATCGCAGGGACCGACTTGAGTATTTAATGAGTGCGCGACGACAGGCGAAACTCGACGGCTACATTTACGCTGCGAAGCTCGTTCGTGGAGCGTACATGGAAAAAGAACGCGAGCGTGCGGCGGATCTCGGCAATCCTTCGCCGATACACGAGACGCGCGAGGCGACCGACAACGACTACAACGCCGCGATCGACTATTGTCTGAAGCATTATGACGATATGGCGTTCGTCGCAGCGACCCATAACGAAAAAAGTGCGCAGCGGCTTGCACGTCTGATGGACGAATCGGGCATCTCGCCGAGTCACCCGAACATTTTCTTCTCTCAGCTTTACGGAATGGGCGACAACATTTCCTACGTTCTCGGTGCGGGCGGTTACAACGTCTCGAAGTACGTTCCATACGGGCCGGTCGGCGATGCGATTCCGTATCTGATTCGCCGTGCGGAGGAAAATTCTTCTGCTGCGGGCCACGTCAGCCGCGAGCTCGAAATGCTCGACAGAGAACTCAAACGCCGTAGGTTATAGCGAAACAAAGTTAACAGTTGGGGCGTAAGGCCGGTTGCTGACTACTAACTACTAACAACTGACAACTGACGACTGACTACTGTTTTATGTTTTGTCCAAAGTGCGGAAATCCAGATCAATCTCCTGAAACGTATTGTCGCCGGTGCGGTACGTTCTTGCCCGATCTCTCCAAATCGGTCAAGCGTGAGAGCCCACCCGAAGAAAATATCAAAGTAAATACGGTCCTCTCTCTAATGACTGTGATCGTCAGTTTTACACTGGCGATCTTACTGTACGCATTTCTGGGCTTTCGCGAGAATACGCATCCGATGGTCTATGTTAGCGCCGGTCTGCTGATCGCTATGGGAGCCTGGCATATTCAGACCTTTATTCGAACGCGGACCCTAAAAAAGCAGTGGAAACGGAGGGCAAATATCCAAAACGATACGGCGGATCAATCCAGCATTGGAACAGCCACCACGGATAAGCTCCTCGAACAGCCCGATTTTGAAAACATGGTTCCTGCAAGCGTGACAGACCACACGACCAAACATCTCGCTAAACGCAAAGACAAATTATCTTAAACCAAGTAGCAGCCGGATCGAGCGATCTGCTAACTCGCAATTCGGATCGTCACGCCATTTATTTAGTGCGGTAAGTTCGCTATCGTCCAGTTCGCGATTCGCGATCTTTGCGACTTGCGTGCTCTCGAACGCGCGTTGTGTCAAAGCGATGTGAGGGGAGCTGACATTTAAATTTGCAGGCGTGTTTGTTGCAGCTTCGGCCGATTCGACATCCGCAAACAAATCGCTGTAAGCCGCGACATGCCACGCTTCCGCATCGACGGCGAGAATGCGCAGGAGCGCAAAACCCGCTTCGAGTTGGAAGACGAGAAAATCACCCGGCTGAAAGGTTTGCCCCATACGAAACGAGATTAGCACATACGTGAGTTTGGTTTTAAAATGGCTATTATGAATCCTGATCTTGATGCAAACGCGATGCTCGGTATCGCGATCGAAGAAGCCCGAACCGGTCTGGAGGAAGGCGGCATACCGATCGGCGCGGCGTTATTCGACGGCGAAGGAAATCTGCTCGGCCGCGGACACAACCGTCGCGTGCAGGAAAATGACCCTTCGATACACGGCGAGACGGACGCGTTTCGCAAAGCGGGACGCCAACGCAGCTACAAAAACACGATCATGGTGACGACGCTCGCGCCGTGCTGGTATTGCAGCGGCCTCGTGCGGCAGTTCGGTATCGGCACGGTCATCGTCGGCGAATCGCAAACTTTTCAGGGCGGCATCGATTGGCTGCGAGAGAACGGCGTCGAAGTCATTGATCTAGATTCTGATATTTGTAAAAAACTGCTCGGCGATTTCATCGCTGCAAATCCTGCAATCTGGAACGAGGACATCGGCGTGGACTAATTGCGAACTAAAGACGAGCGTGCGAAAATACTGGTTTGCTGACACGACGACATTTTGTACATAGGATGATTCATTCGAATGAGCAATAACAAACAAGCAGTAATAATCAGTGCGGCGAGGACGCCGACGGGGAAGTTTCAGGGTGCATTGAAGGGATTTAGCGCGCCGGATTTGGCGGCAATCGCGATCAAGGAAGCTGTAAAGCGCGCGGGCGTTGACGAGGCGGATGTTGACGAAGTTATTATGGGCTGCGTCGTGCAAGCAGGCATCGGCCAGGCTCCTGCGCGACAAGCTGCATTAAAAGCAGGCTTGCCGCCGGAAGTTTCTGCGTTGACGGTGAACATGGTCTGCGGTTCGGGTTTGCGTGCGGTCGCGCTAGCGAGTCAGGCCGTGCAGCTTGGCGATTCGGAGATTGTCGTCGCGGGCGGCATGGAATCGATGTCGAATGTTCCATACGCTCTGCAAACGGCTCGCGAAGGTTTTCGCATGGGCAATCAGACGGCGACCGATCTGATGATTCACGACGGTTTGTGGTGTCCGTTCGAGAATTGGCACATGGGCAACACCGGCGAAGTCGTCGCCGAGAAATACGAGATCACGCGCGAAGAGCAGGACGACTTTGCGTTCAACTCGCATCGCAAAGCCGCCGAAGCTCAAGCTGCGGGAAGATTCAAAGATGAGATCGTCGCGATAGAGATCCCGCAGAAGAAAGGTGAGCCGATTGTTTTGGATTACGACGAGCCTGTACGTCCGGACACCACGGTCGAAAGTCTCGGCAAGCTAAAACCTGCATTCAAAAAAGATGGCGGCACCGTCACTGCTGGTAATGCACCCGGAGTGAACGACGGGGCTTCGGCTTTGGTTGTTACGTCGGCCGAAAAAGCAAAAGAGCTTGGCATCGAGCCGCTCGGCCGCGTCGTTGCGTCGGCGACTTCGGGCATCGAACCAAAATTGATCATGATGGCGCCGGTTCAGGGCGTACTCAACGTGCTAAAAAAAGCCGGCTGGACAATGGACGAGGTCGATCTGTTTGAACTGAACGAGGCGTTTTCCGTTCAGGCGCTCGGCGTGATGATGGAACTCGGCCTCGACAAATCAAAGGTCAATGTAAACGGCGGCGCCGTCGCTCTCGGCCACGCAATCGGTAATTCGGGCGGCCGCGTTTTGACTACACTTCTTTATGAAATGAAACGTCGCAACGCAAAGAAAGGCGTGGCCGCACTTTGTCTTGGCGGCGGCAATTCGGTTGCGATGGCAGTCGAACGAGACTAATGCAAAACTCGCAACAAATGACTGCGAGTGGTCGTTTAATTTCGCTGAGGATGGTTTATGACAGCAAAAGAACATAACAAATTACTGAGCATCTTCTTCTTTGCTCAAGGCGGTTTACAGCTTTTCGGCGGTGTTTTGATGGCTTTGATTTATGGTGGAATGGGCAGTTTTATGCTGGCGTCGGCGCGTCGTGAAGAGGAACAGGTGATGGGCGGCATTTTTGTCGTTCTCGCTGTAGTGATTGGACTGGTAATTCTCTTGTTTGCGGCTTTGGACCTGTTTGTCGGTTATTCCTTGCTAAAAGAGCGAAGCATCGGCCGCACGCTCGGAATTATTATGAGCGTTATTTCGCTGTTTGGCTTTCCGCTCGGCACGGCCCTTGGTATTTACGGGTTATGGTTTTTGCTCGGCGATGTCGGAAAGAATTTTTATCTCGGCAACTCAAGCAGCTTATCAAGCATTCCTCCACCGCAACCAAATAGCTGGCAGTAAATTGAATTAAAAAGTCAAAATCGAGCGACAGACAATAAGTCTTGTCGCTCGTTTGTTTTGCACACCAAGATTCGATAAATTTTAACAAAAGGATTTTTCAACTATGAGTGAAACTATTGGAGTTATAGGTGCAGGCACGATGGGCAACGGCATTGCCCAGACGGCGGCCAGTGCAGAGTTTGACGTGATAATGTGCGACGTGTCGTCGGAATATGTCGAGCGCGGAATTGCGAACATCAGCAAGAGCCTTGATCGTTTTGTGAAGAAAGAAACAATGACCGACGAGCAAAAAGGCGAAGTTCTCGGTCGTATCAGAACAACGACAAGTCTCGACGATCTTAACGACTGCTCGCTGATTGTCGAGGCAGCGCCTGAAAATTTTGAGATCAAGAAGCAGATTTTTGAAAGGCTCGATGCGATCTGCACCGAGGGGACGATTCTGTCGTCAAATACTTCATCGATCTCGATCACAAAGATCGCGGCGACTACGACACGTCCTGACAAGGTCATCGGAATGCACTTTTTCAATCCGGTTCCGCTTATGAAACTGATTGAGGTTATTCGCGGAATGGCAACATCTGATGAGACTTACGGCAAAGTTAAAGTAATGTCTGAACAGCTTGGCAAAGTCCCGGTCGAGTGCAACGATTATCCCGGTTTTGTCTCAAATCGAGTCCTAATGCCGATGATAAACGAAGCCATCTTCGCCCTTCATGAGGGCGTTGCGACAAAAGAATCGATCGACGAGATCATGAAACTCGGTATGAATCACCCGATGGGCCCGCTGACGCTTGCGGACTTTATCGGCCTCGACGTTTGCCTTGCGATCCTAAACGTTCTTCACGAAGGGCTCGGCGACCCGAAATATCGCCCATGTCCGCTGCTCAAAAAATACGTCGACGCCGGCTGGCTCGGCCGAAAATCGCGTAAAGGGTTTTACGATTATCAGTAAATTCAAGATAGTACGCTCGGCCGCCGCTCTCTGATGCACAGAAACTTAAGAACATTCATCGATTTGCTGCAACGCGAGAACGAGATCCTAGAGGTTACGTCTCAGGTCGATCCGTATCTCGAACTTGCAGAGATCCACCGCCGCGTGATTTCAGAAGGCGGAAAGGCGCTGTTTTTTAGCGATGTTAAGGGTTCGCAATTTCCGGTCGTTACAAATCTTTTTGGCACAAAACGCCGGATTGATTTGGCGTTTGGTCCGAAGCCGCTTGAGTTTGTGCAGCGCGCGGTTCACGCGGCCGAAGAGTTGTTGCCGCCGAAACTCAACAAACTTTGGGAATATCGCGATCTTGCTTTCACGGCTCGCAAATTTGGAACGAAATCAGTTCGCAACGCGCCAGTGACTGAGGTTCGCCAATCGTCGGTCGATCTTGAAGAGATTCCTTTAATCCAGCTCTGGCCGGACGACGGCGGACATTTTGTCACGCTGCCGCTCGTTTACACCGAGAGTCCTGTCGACAAAAAGCCGAATCTTGGAATGTACCGCATCCAGCGTTACGACAAAACGACGACTGGAATGCACTGGCAGATCGGTAAGGGCGGCGGATTTCACTATTACGAGGCCGAGCAGAGAAATGAGTCGCTGCCCGTTACGGTTTTCTTAGGTGGCCCGCCGGCACTCATCTTGTCAGCGATTGCTCCTCTGCCCGAAGGCGTACCCGAATTGATGCTCGCGTCATTGCTCGCGGGTGAAAAGATTGGAATTACAAGAAATGCGGACAAGAGTGTCCGCGCTCCGCTGATCGCCGAATGTGAGTTTGCACTCGTCGGCCATGTGCCGCCACATGAACGACGCACTGAGGGCCCATTTGGTGATCACTACGGTTATTACTCGCTCGAGCACGATTATCCCGTGTTTCACGCTGACGCCGTCTTTCACCGCAAGGATGCAATCTACCCGGCGACGGTCGTCGGTAAGCCGCGGCAGGAGGATTTCTTTATCGGCGATTATTTGCAAGAGCTTTTATCGCCGTTGTTTCCGCTCGTGATGCCTGCCGTTCGTGATCTCTGGAGCTACGGCGAAACGGGATTTCATTCGCTAGCAGCGGCGGTCGTGCGCGAGCGTTACGGGCGCGAGGGTTTGTCGGCGGGTTTTCGCATTCTTGGCGAGGGCCAGTTAACGCTCACCAAATTTTTATTGCTTACAGATACGCCGCAGGACTTACGCGACTTCAAATCACTTTTCGAGCACATCCTGGCACGCGTCGATTGGCGGCGCGATCTTCACATTTTTAGCCAGACGGCGTTCGACACGCTCGATTACGCGAGCGGCAAGATCAATCACGGCAGCAAAGCGATCCTCATGGGCTTTGGCGAAGCGAAAAGGGAACTCGCCCGCGAATTTAAGGGTGAGATCCCCGCCGGAATCACGCGTGCCGAAGTTTTCTGCGGAGGCTGCATCGTCGTGGAAGGCGACAGCTATGAAAACGACAAAGATCTTGGTGCACGCATTGCGAAAGCAGGGAAGTTCGACGACTG
>JANOGL010000298.1:0-4342 GCA_031405985.1 Acidobacteriota bacterium
TCCTCCGCGGCTTTGCGCTCGAAAAGCAAGGCAAACGCGAGCTTGCGATGGCGTTGTATGGCTCGTTTCCCGAAGGTTCGAACTCGTACTTCAGCGGTCTTGCATCGGACAAAGTCAACGGCGGTCGTGTCGTTCGCACCGGTTCTGTTGCACCGAAAGATTTCCCTGCACCGTATCGCACAGAACTTTTGAAGTATGCGCGGCCTCGGAAAATCGATCCACGCTTTCTGCTCGCGATAATGAAACAAGAGAGCTCTTTTCGCGCCGATGTTAAATCGCCGTCCGCCGCTCGCGGCCTGCTGCAACTCGTCATGGACACGGCTCTCAAATATAACCGGCAAGCTGGCTTCCCTGCCATCCAGCCCGACGATCTTTACAAACCATCCGTCAACATCGCCATCGGCTGCGAATACATCGCCGCTCTCAAAAAGCAATTTGGCGGTCTCGACGAAGCCGTCGCCGCGAGCTACAACGGCGGCGAAGACAATGCGACGCGCTGGTTGGGCCGCTCAAAACCAAAAGAGGCCGGCATCTTCACCGCCGAGATTGGTTTCGCCGAGACAAAAGACTACGTCCAAAAAGTCATGCGAAACTACCGCATCTACCGCTCGTTGTATGACGAGAATCTGAACAAACGGTGAGTTGAGAGTTGAGAATTGTTACGTTTAATTTACTTTCTCGGCAAGCCCGCTTGCGGGCGAAATAACTTTAGCTACACATGCAGGCGAAGCCGGAATGTGTAATTGGTTGCGATAAAAAAATCGAGCGTGTGAAATATGCGACATATTCCGTGATGGTTGTGCCGCGTGTTTCACACGCTCGAATTGTTTTTGCGTCTTTTCTACTGGTTACGCTTCGCTCGACGTGTAGCTACCACTATCGCCGCCCGCTCCGCAGGCTCTGATCCGCGAGCTTTATGATGAGAATTTGGTGAAGAGATAGTAAAGGTCAGAACCGACAGCGACGGGATTCTTTCTTGCGTCAATTACTGGGTTTCTTGGCTTTTATATCTGCTACCTTTTGTTTTAGCTTTGCCGTTTCCGCATCGCTTACCGGCAGGACTAGGGCCTGGAGCTTGGGAACAACTACCGCAATGAAAGCTTTTTGTGCCTGAGCCGATAATGTCGGCAGGAAAGCCGCAGTTTTTTGTCCGGTCGGCGATCGATAAAACGCGATGGCCTCGGCTAGTTCCGCTTCATTGTATGTGGTGTCGTAGAGCCGGAATATCCCTTCTTCCGATAATTGGTTGAGTTGATCCCTGTCGGCAAAGAAATTCTTTGCGATTTTGTCGACGCGCGCGTAGGCATCCGTAACCGATCCTCTGAGTTCCTGTTTTTGGGTTTCCGTAAGTTCCACGTCTTTTGCGACGATTGCTGAAAGCGAATCGCGTATTTCCTCCGTCGAAAGATTAATGTTCATATTGACGCGATCCGCTCCGGTTAAAGGCCGAAACTCCAAGATCAGTGACTGTTTCTTCGTCAACGTAGGCTGTTGAGCGAATACCGAAATGCCACTAATGAGAGTAATCACCGCAACAAAGAAAAAGTGGCCAAACTTAGATTTCTGGATTGTATTTTGTTTCATAGTAAACCTTGAATAGAGTAAGACTCCGATATTGACTGCCTTTACGGTGTTGGTGGCGGTAATCCTTGTGTCTGTGCAAGACAACTATTCGGCAGTTTACTCCGACTTTGTGATTGTGCAAAGCGTTCTGAACACGCGCGGACGGGAAATTATTCTTCCCAGTCGCCCTGGCCTTCGCGCTCGACGTGGTAGCCTGCCGTTTCGAGGTGTTTGTGAACGTCGCGGCCGTGGGGTTCGTCGCGGACTTCGAGCAGCATTTCGATGCCGACGTAACCGAGCGGAGCTAGCCACATTGCGCGGCGGTGAAATACCTCGATAACATTTGCGCCGGACTCGGCGACGCCCTTTAGCAAACCGGCGAGCATTCCCGGACGATCGAGGACAAGCACGCGAAACATTACATAGCGACCCTGACGAACGAGCACCTGTTCGAGCACGCGAGCAAGTAGGTTGGCGTCGATGTTACCGCCGCACAGCAACGCGCAGACGACGTCATCTGATTTGAACGTGACCTTCTTTGCGAGCAACGCGGCGAGCCCGGCGGCACCGGCTCCCTCGACGACTAGGCGGTTATTCTGCACGCAGAAAAATATCGCGCGTCCGATCTCTTCTTCGCTAACCTCGACAATTTCATCGACGGTCTCGCGAATGATCGACAGCGTCAGTTCGCTCGGATGTTTGACCGCGATGCCGTCGGCGATCGTCGGCTTGATCTCGGCATCGACCACGCGGCCGGCTTTCACGCTCGAACTAGCCCACGCTGCGTTCTCTGCTTGCACGCCGATGACTCGCGCATTCGGTTTGAGTTTTTTAACAGCAGTTGCAATTCCTGAGATCAGACCGCCACCGCCGATCGGAACGACCACCGTCGTGACTTCGGGCAGCGACTGGACAATCTCCAGGCCGATGGTCCCCTGACCGGCGATGACCTGTTCGTCATCGAACGCATGAACATACGTGTAACCGTGTTTTTCCTGTAACTCGCGTGAGTGAGCGATCGCTTCATCGAATGTTGCACCATGCAGCACGACCTCAGCGCCGAAACCGCGCGTCGCGTTGATCTTTGTCAGCGGTGCGAATTCCGGCAGCACGATGGTCGCCTTAATATCGTTGAGTTTCGCCGCAAGAGCTACACCTTGAGCGTGATTACCGGCCGAAGCGGCAACAACGCCGCGCTTTTTTTCTTGGTCGGTTAGCTGCGAGATCTTATTAAAAGCACCGCGAATCTTAAACGACCCGCCGATTTGCAACGACTCAGCCTTTAGGTGAGCTTTTACACCGATCTCTCGCCCTAAACGCCCGTCGGCGATCATCGGCGTCGGGAGTATCACACTCTTAAGCCGTGCGCGAGCAGCCTCGATCTCTTTCATTGTGACGGTCATCTGCCGTGATTATAAGCCAATGGGGTCGCTCGCCCAAGTGCAATGTGAAATTGCAATGCGAAATGATATATTTGCCTTGAACACTAACGGAGGAAAAAATGGAGCTCTTTGGACTTGGCGCAATCTTTCTTTTATTTCTTGGCATCGCATTGCTTGTGGTCGCGTGGAAGACGATAAAGATAGTCCCGCAATCGAGCGTTTTGCTGATCGAGCGGCTCGGACGATTTCATCGTCTTGCGGCCAGCGGACTCAATATCATTGTCCCGTTTTTTGAATCTCCGCGAGCGGTCTATTGGACGAATGCTCGTCCGGGTGTGACCTTTATCGATTTGCGTGAGCAGTTTATCGATCTGCCGCCGCAGTCGGTAATCTCACGCGATAACGTGATGATGGGCGTCGATTCAGTCGTTTATTGGCAAGTGACCGACCCGATCAAGGCGACATACGAGGTCAACGATCTCGTGGGCTCGATCGTGCAGTTGACGTTTACGGGCATGCGTTCGGTGATCGGCAAGCTCGATCTCGATCATACGCTCTCGTCGCGCGATCAGATCAACAACGAGCTGCGCATGATCCTAGACGAAGCCACAGACAAATGGGGCGTCAAGGTTACGCGCGTCGATATTAAGAATATTACGCCGCCTGAAGACGTTCGCATCACGATGGAAAAACAGATGACCGCCGAGCGAAACCGCCGCGCACTCATCTTGACGGCTGAGGGCGACAAACAGGCCGCTATCACGCGTGCCGAGGGTGAGAAACAAGCTGCTGTTACGCGAAGCGAAGGCAACAAGCAATCCGCGATCCTGGACGCAGAAGGAGCCTCGCAAGCACGGCTCGTTGTCGCAACTGCCGAGGCCCAGGCCATCGCTCAGATCGCCGGTGCCATTGGCGATCGCGGTCAGACTGCTCAGTATCTGATCACGCAACGTTACGTTGATTCGATGCGTGACATGGCACGAACGCAGAATTCGAAAGTGATCTTTATGCCGATGGAAACCAGCGGCGTGCTGGCAAGTGTCGGTGCGTTCAAGGAAGTCTTTGCCGCCACCGGCGAAACGCCGGATGAACTGCCAAAGCCACGATCACCACGTGAGTTGGAAAAATAAAATGTTAAAGATACTTATTGTAATTCTCATACTTGCTGGCATTGCAATCGCCGGTGCCGCTTATAAATACGGCTTTATCTTGAACGCGACGCCGAGAGGCGCCCCATCTGAAAAATCGATTTACGAATTTACTATGAAGGACATTGACGGTCGCGACACAAAACTCGACACCTATAAGGGCAAGGTCTTGATGATCGTAAATGTTGCGAGCAAATGCGGTTACACGCCGCAATACGAAGGTCTCGAAGCGATCTACGAAAAATACAA
>JANOGL010000314.1:0-7155 GCA_031405985.1 Acidobacteriota bacterium
GTCATCGTCATCGAACACAACCTCGACGTCATAAAGAGCGCCGACTACATCATCGACCTCGGCCCCGAAGGCGGCTCCGGCGGCGGCAAGATCGTCGCCATCGGCACTCCCGAAGAAGTCGCCCGCGTGAAAAAAAGCTACACCGGACAGGCGCTCAAGTCAGTCTTAGCATAGCCACGTCGTTCACGGCGTGGTATTGCCGCCAATATGAATTGCCACGTCCTTTAGGGCGTGGCAAGTCAGCCATCAAGGATCAGGCTTTGTCCGAACCATTGGGCTAAAGCCGGGATTTTCTCGAGCATTTATCCTCCAGATGAAGCGGGTTGCGAGAACGTCGCAACCGGACCGCACAGCTTTGCGGCGTAGGCTGGTTCTGACTTACCGTGGCGATATCGCCTCGATCATTTCCATTACGGCTTGATTCAAACCGACGAAGACGGAGCGGCTGATGATGTTGTGGCCTATGTTGAATTCGGTGATCTCGGGAATCGCGGCGAGAGCGGCGACGTTGCGGTATGTGAGGCCGTGGCCGGCGGCGACTTTGAGGCCGAGGGAATGAGCGTGAACGGCGGCGCCGGCGATGCGGGTGACTTCGGCGGCGGCCGGAACGCGGACGCCCTCGTCCGCAATGAGTGCCGCTTCGCCACGAAGAGGTGTTGTCGAAGAACTCTCGCCGGAGGAACCGGCGATTGCGGACGAGGGCGTCCGCGTTCCGACGAAAAGTTCGGCGTATTCGGCGGTGCAGAGTTCGACTTGTTGGGCACCGGCACGATGCGCGGCGGAGATCTGTTCGAGGTCTGGATCGATGAAGATGCTGACGAAAATATCCGCGGCTTTTAATTTCTCGACAGCATTCTTGACGTTGTCAAAATTCCCGATAACGTCGAGGCCGCCGGTCGTTGTGACTTCGTTGGGGCTCTCGGGCACGAGCGAAACTGCGTCGGGCTTTGTGCGCAACGCGATCTCGATCATCTCTCTCGTCGCGGCCATTTCGACATTCAGATAACTTGTGACTATTTCGCGAAGCTGTTCGATATCGGCGTCTTGAATATGTCGTCGATCACCGCGAATGTGAACCGTGATACCGTCGGCGCCCGCTTCCTCACAGATTCGAGCTGCTTCGATCACGCTCGGCTCGATGGTCTTGCGCGCCTCGCGAATCGTGGCGACGTGATCGATATTGACGTTGAGCTTAGCAGTCATAAGATGATTCTAACAGGATGGACAGGATAGATAGGATAAAAGAAATATAATATTCGCTCAGCAATCCTGCCCATCCTGACTATCCTGTTTGAATTTTATCGTAAACACCTTGGCGGGCGTTGCGGCGGATTTGCGAGAGTTCACCGAACATTCTTCGCGTGTCGCGAAACGGACTAACCTTTGAGCCGGCGACGTCGTTCCAGCGGACCGGAATCTCGGCGAGCCGCAGTTTGTGGTAATTTGCAACGAAGAGAAATTCGATGTCGAAGCCAAACCTGTCGATCGTCATCACATCCAGAAGGGCGCGAAACTTCTGCATATTAAACGCCTTAAAACCGCATTGCGTATCGGCGAATGCGAGGCCGGACCTCTTGCGTATCATAAAATTGATAACGCGGCCGCCGTTCTCACGAAGCCACGACTGATGCGTGCCGATTAAGCTACGGTCGAGAGCTCGCGAGCCGAATGTAACGTCAAACTCGCCCGACTTGATCGGCTCGACGAGTTTGTGCATCTCTTCGATCGGCGTCGAAAGATCGGCGTCGGTAAATAAGGCTAGGTCGGCGTTCGCAGCGAGCAAACCGGTCTTTACGGCGAAACCTTTACCGCGGTTTTGCTCGTAACGGATGACGCGAGATGCAATGTCGCTAAATTCGGCAAACACGTTTTCGGCAACTCTCGCCGTGTCGTCCGACGAACCGTCATCGACGACGACGATCTCGGCATTGAGTTTCGAAGACGTAACAAAGTTGATGACTTCGCGCAGCGGTTCGGCGAGTCGAGTCGATTCGTTGTAGGCGGGAATTACGATGGAAAGTTCAGGTTTCACCGTGCTAATAATCAGCTAATGGTAAGTTGTTGCAGATGAAAAGTAAACATCGGCCCGACTCGGCTCGTGTGTTATATTAAAGGCTGGTTTTATGGAAAGGCGATTCTGGTTATTTGCGATTTTGCTGATCGTTATCGGCGTTGTTATCGGCGGTTTGTTCGGGCGGATGCCGTTGCGGACCGAGGCGGAGCACGGGCCGACGACGGCGGGTGTTGTCGCGGATTACAAAGAGGCGCTAGAGACAATCGACGCGAATTACGTCGGAGCGGTCGATCACGATGAGGTCGCCGATAGCTCGATGCAGGCGATGTTGTGGACGCTCGACCCGCATTCGTCATACTTTACGCAAGAGGAATTTCGCAAACTCGACGAAGAGCAATCATCACAGTTTTATGGCATCGGCGTCTCGATCCTGCAGCATCGGGACGGCGTTTATGTGCAGTCGGTCATTCCCGGCACTCCTGCCGACAAGGCTGGTTTACGTTACGGCGACCGCTTTTTGAGCGTGGACGGCAAAGACGCGACTGAGTGGAGTAGCGGAGAAGTTTCGAAAAACGTCCGCGGACAACGCGGCACGAGCGTAAACGTAAAGATCGAACGCGTAAGTTCGACAACGCCCATCGAACTCGACATCGTGCGTGGCGGAGTGCCGCTGCCGTCGATCCGCAACTTTTTTATGCTGCCGAATTCGATCGGTTACGTCGGATTGACGGGCGGCTTTCAGCAGACGACGTCCGAGGAACTGTCGATCGCCCTTGCCGATCTCAAAAAACGCGGTATGAAATCGCTGATTCTCGATCTTCGCGGCAATCCGGGCGGAATTCTCGAACAAGCGATCGCGGTGGTGAGCAAATTTGTGCCCGCCGGGAAGACGGTTGTCTCGGTTAAGGGTGCGAATGCGACGGAGCTTCGCGAATTGCGTTCGAACGGCGGTGGAACAGAGAATTTTCCGCTCGTCGTGATGATAAACGGTGGTTCGGCGTCGGCGTCGGAGATCGTCGCCGGAGCGGTCCAGGATTACGATCGCGGCCTCGTTGTCGGCAGCGACAGTTTTGGCAAAGGATTAGTTCAGCGCGTTTTTCGCCTGCCGTATGGCAGCGGCCTGACGCTGACGACCGCGCGCTATTACACACCCTTTGGCCGTTCCTTGCAGCGCGACTATTCGAGCGGATCGATCTACGACTATTACACACACGGCGAAGACAACCCCGAAACTGCCGACTTGGACGTAAAACCAAAACCCGCGGGCGTTGCGGTTACGACGGCGAGCGGCCGTACGCTTTATGGCGGACGCGGCATCGAGCCTGACGTTGTAGTTCCTGCGCAGAGGTTCAACCCGCTTCGCGGCCGTATCAACGAAGCGGCATTCTACTTCGTTCGTCAGGTTGTCGCCGGTAAGATCGCTGGCTTCGAAGCGCAAAAAGTCGAAAAGCAAAGTTTTAAACAGGTCCTGCAGCCGAACGAATTTAGCGCGAGCGACCGCATGTTCGACGCCTTTCGCGCCTTTACAGTCGCCGAACCAAAGAATGGCCTCACCGCGGAAAACATCAACAGCATGGCCGACTACGCACGCACACGCCTTCGCGAAGAGATAGCCACGGCCAACTACTCAACCGAGGCCGGCGTTCAGGCGCTGCTCGAAACCGACCCGCAGATCTTGAAAGCAATCGAGGTTATGCCTCAGGCGAGCGGTCTCCTTGCCAAAAACAACATCGATCCGTTCAAGTAGATTCGATTTTGGCGAGGTTTTACGCCTCTCTCTCCTACGCACGAAATGCTTGACATGACCTTTGTTCTCAGCTAATATCGCACCACTAAAAACACATCAGTGAATGAACGCGTCGTTCAGCCATTCCGCAGGTTTTTACGGCACAATATCGTTTTGGCGGGGGATCTTTACTAGCTGGACAATGATGCACCGGCAACGAACGAATATCTTTGGAGGTTATAAATGCAGAAGATAATTTTAGGTCACGAGAGCGATCAGGAAACAACGATCATCGAACGTAGAAATTTTCTAAAAGGTTCGATGTTGGGCGGCGTTGCTGCCGCACTTTTTTCGTCTTCATCGGTTTACGGAATGGCCGAACCAACAACATTTGCAGATGAATGTCAGGGCGTTACCGCCGCTGATCTGCTTGCGCTGTTTTCGAGTTTAGCGTGGAAACTGCCAAATAAGTTGAAAGCAGCAGACGAGGCCCGGGAGACCGAAAACAAGATCTACAAAGATTTCAACACGCTGTACCAGGAACTCGTCGACCTGGCAAAACAGTTAAAGCTCAAGTGCGATGCAGTTACCCAAAAAGATCCGCGGCTACAGGAGATATTCGAATTAACTAACGCCAACCAGAACAAGGTGCGATATCTGCAAACAGCTTCGTCAGCAGAAAGAGACATCGCCTATCTGCAATTGGCGACTTTGGCGGTAACGGCTCGTCAGGTAGCCAGGTCCGCAAATGAGATTTTGCCCGAAAAGGTACTTCTGGACGACCCTGATAATAAGATAATTTGTCAGATGATCGAGAAAATTAATCAGATGCAGAGCGTCAAAACGGAACTCGATACCGCGAGGAAGACCTCCACCGATTTATTCCGAGACTTCAGAGATTCGATCGGAAATTTGAACAAAACCATTACTGATGCCAGCGAATCGGCAGCTAAGGCCGAGAGAGGTGAAGTAGGAAATGAAACAGCACTTGCGAAGATCATCGAGGCTGAAAAGATCCTGGATGACATAAAGATGCAATCTTCTCCCGTGCAGCAAGAAATGATAACTCCGGAACAACTCCGTTTGTTATTAAACATACCGAAGGCAATGTTGAAAAAAGAGATACCGGATATACATGCAGTCGAGCGCAATCGAAATGATGCGATGGTATTTCAGACCGTCGGCTATGTCGTACCGAACAGAGCAGCGGCCGCGAGTCATTCGAGGGTTGCGAAGATTATTGCCGAAAATATCAGGCCATCCGGTTGGTGGACCGTCTCGATATTAGCTACCGCGTGTGTCGGGATTCTGAAACTGTATCGGGAAGAGGGAACCAGAAAGCCCCTAATTAGGAACGCTTTGCAGTCAGTGCCCTGGATCCAGTCAGGTGCTTCTAACTTTGCTCAGGCGACGTCATTGATCGCCAGCGTTAGAGTTTAAAGCAGTCGAATTAAGAAAATGGATTTAAATGTTCTCTCAATGCAGCAAGCTTTGAGCGACTGGCTTCGTTTATTACAAGGCCCGGTTGAGCCGCCTTTCGCTCGTAATGCCGAATTTCACAATCAATGGCAACATTTGTTTCGATTGATCATGCTCGTGCTCTTAATGATCGTGACGGTTCTGACATTCTCGTATTTAGGTTTGAGCACGTCTGAGAAGGAAGGCATCCTGCAAGCTTTTGCTAAAAACACAGTTGGACAGACCAGATATATGATCTTCATTATCCTGATCGGTGCACTTTTTGCCGCGCTTTACGCTCTCATTGTGGCACCGCTTTTCAAGGTTAAGATCACTATTCCCCAGACATTTTTTACGTTTCTTTTTCTCTTACTTCCGTGGATACCCATTGTTATGCTTGTTTGGGTTTTTGGTTATGTCCTGGCCGACGTTCCACTGTTAGCTTTTTTCATAACGATCTTCATTTTTCTTATATTTCCCGCCATCATTGTGTTTAGATTCAGTCAAGGGATATCTCTCGTCTCAGGCAGTACAAAGCGCCGGTGTCTTGCGTCCGTCGCAATACCCTTTCTACTGTTTTATTCTCTAATGATCTGGATAGCTCTAAACTCCGAGTCTGATGAGCCGGAAACTACCGGCAGCGGCGTTTCAAAATTGGCAGTCACCGACGCGGTCGAATACTCGCTAAACTTCCTTCCGTCCGGCTACTACATCGTAAACGAAGCCGGCATCCAGGTCCTCCTCGAAAACGACCCGCAGAATCATAAACGCCATCATGCAGCAAGTTGGGCAGTTGGTTGCATCGGTTAAAGCGTCTACCTAGGTCGCCCGAAGTAAGCATAAAAGTGAATAGCGGCCGGAATGTCGGAGGTTTGGGGTGTAGCCCCGGCCGTGCGGGGCTCAAACCTAAGCATTCCGGCGTGGAAGGCGAACATCCAGACGTGAAGGTCGCACATTCAAGCGTGATCGACACACATTCACAGGTGATCGACGTACATTCCAGCGTGAACGGAGCATATTTACAGCTGCTCGACGGACATTTACAGGTGATCGATGCATATTTACACGTTAAAGGCCTATGTTCACAATGAAAGACGTCGCGAGAGATCGCAGTCTTGTTAGTCGGCGAAGCCGACGTCATATTTGTAGCCCACAGTGCAAACTGTGGGTGTTGTCAGCAGAGACTCCCGAGCCGTCGAAGACGGCGGCATATCAATCCGACAAATACTTTTCGTCGTAATCCACTTGATTCTTCTCCAACAACGAGAGATATTCCGCTTTGAAATCGGATTGCTGGTGGTGTTTTTCCTGATTCGCAATATACTTTACAACGGCATCTACATTCGAACGCGAGACGCTAAAAGCGCCGAAGCCTTTTTGCCAACCGAACTTTTTTCGAAAGCGTTCTTTTACCCAGCGAGATGAATTCGCCTTCACAAACCGCATCGCCTCTGACGCATGAACATTCGGCGGCAACAGGATCAGCATGTGAACGTGATCTTCGACGCCGCTGATTATGATCGCTTTGGCTTTTGACTCTTTGACGAGGGCTGCCATATATGCAAAGAGTTCCGCTTTTATTTCCGCGGTGACGAGCGGCAGATGTCGCTGTGTGCTAAAAACGACGTGAACAAGTAAATTGGTGTGGGTGTGTGCCATAGTAGTTATGTCGCCGTCTTTGACGGCTCAGTTATGTTTGTGGATGTTTCGCCAGATCTTGCGATGTGGGCTACAAATATATCACCGTCTTCGACGGTTCTGCCATCCGAGACAAAATAGCAGAATAAAGAATGCAGAATGAGGCTGCTAGACCTCGGGCTCTCTCGCATTTATCGGCGCGGGCGGTTAAAATATGATTTTTATCGGGTATGTATAAACAGATTGGAATCCTAACGGGCGGCGGCGATGCGCCGGGGTTGAACGCGGCGATACGCGCTGTCGTTAGGACGGCGATCGG
>JANOGL010000317.1:0-2310 GCA_031405985.1 Acidobacteriota bacterium
GCGGAAGGTAAATTGGGTGTTTTGTTGGTCGGCCTTGGCGCTGTGAGTACGACGTTGGTCGCCGGTGTCGAGGCGATAAAGCGTGGGATTTCGGACCCGATCGGTTCGTTGACGCAGATGGGAACGATTCGTTTGGGTAAGCGAACGGACAACCGGACGCCAAAGATAAAGGATTTTGTGCCGCTCGCGTCGCTCGACGATATCGTCTTTGGCGCGTGGGACATTTTTAAAGAAAACGCCTTTGACGCCGCCATGAACGCCGGCGTGCTTGATAAAGACCTCCTCAACCAAGTTTCCGAACAACTCGCTTCTCTCAAACCGATGCCTGCCGTATTCGAGCAGAATTACGTCAAACGCCTTCATGGCGACAACATCAAAACCGGCAAGAATAAAATGGAGCTGGCCGAGCAGCTCATCGAGGACATCGCGAAGTTTAAGTCCGAAAACGGCTGCGCGCGGCTCGTAATGGTCTGGTGCGCTTCGACCGAGATTTATGTCGAAGAGTCCGAAGTTCACACGTCTCTCGACGCGCTCGAAAAAGCGATGTATGACAACGATCCGCGCATCGCTCCGTCGATGATCTACGCCTATGCTGCTCTAAAGTCGGGCGTTCCATACGCGAACGGCGCACCGAATCTCACTGTCGATATTCCGGCGATGGTCAAGCTTGCCGATCAGACAAAGATGCCGATCTGCGGCAAAGATTTTAAGACTGGGCAGACGTTGATGAAGACGATTTTGGCTCCCGGCTTTAAATCGAGAATGCTTGGTCTCGACGGCTGGTATTCAACGAACATCTTGGGAAACCGCGACGGCGAAGTTTTAGACGATCCTGAGAATTTCAAGTCAAAAGAAGTTTCGAAACTCTCGGTTCTCGAACACATTTTTCAACCAGAAGTTTACCCCGAACTCTACGGCGACTTCTCGCACGTCGTCCGCATCAACTATTATCCGCCGCGTGGCGACAATAAAGAAGGTTGGGACAACATCGACATTTTTGGCTGGCTCGGCTACAAAATGCAGATCAAGATCGACTTCCTGTGTCGCGATTCGATCCTTGCGGCGCCGCTCGCGCTCGATCTCGCGTTGTTCATGGACCTCGCACAACGTGCGGGCATGAAAGGTGTGCAGGAATGGCTGTCGTTCTACTTCAAAGCGCCGCAGACCGCGCCGGGACTTTATCCCGAGCACGATCTTTTCATCCAGTTGATGAAATTGAAGAACACACTTCGCCACCTCAAAGGTGAAGAACTGATTACGCACCTCGGTCTTGAATACTATGACTGATGCTGAGGTAGAGAAGAAAAGTTGGTTAAAGACTATTCTCTCCGATCCGTTTTTTTACGCCTTTCTTTTTTGCATCGCTCTCGTCATCTTCGAGTATTTCGTCTTCCCGCCAAAATACCCGCGGCTGATTTTTATCAGACACTGGGCTGCGGCCAATTACGTTAAGCTACTGGTATTCTGCGGACTCTCGCTTTGCTCAACTCTGCTCATGCTACTTTTTTGTTGGGCAGCTTTTAGCTCGAGACAAATTCTTAGAATAATTTACTTTTTAATTTTTGCTGTAGTCGTCACGGCTGAGTACAGTATTTTTTATGCGTTTGGCAGGTTTTCGAGTTTGGTCGATCTGGCAACTGCGCTTTACGGCGTCGATTTTTATATGGGCAGCGAAGCTGTCATCACGTATTTCAACTGGATTTCACTGTTGCCGATTGCCGTATTTGCGTTGCTACTTTTCCTTACAAAAAAAACTGCAAGCCGAGGTGTTTCGTCATTTGCGTCGATTATGATCGCATTTATTCTGTACTTTATTGCGAGCACGTATTTTACGAGCAATCATTATTACTCGCCTTCATTAAGTAACTTTGTGCGGACAGGGTTGAGTTATCCGACGGGCTGGTTTATCGGCACAATTGACGGACCGCCGAGGGGAATTGTTTACGCCGCGCCGCGTGATGTTCCAACTTTTGCTGCTGCAGAGCCGCCGCGAAACAATATTGTCTTCATCGTCGATGAATCGATTCGCGGCGATCGCCTTAGCATAAATGGCCACACCAGGCCGACGACGCCAACGCTTGACGAGCTGAACACAAAAGGTGCGATCGTGAATTGGGGCATCGCCGTTTCGAGCACTACCTGCAGCCACACTTCGAATCCGCTGCTGCTCACGGGCATTAATCAACTACCTGACAAGAAGTTTGAAATTTATCGCTGGCCGACGATATTTCAATATGCTCGTGCGATGGGTTATAAAAACCATTATTATGACGGACACACAAACGTTCAGTGGCTCGGCAAAGAGTCGGA
>JANOGL010000321.1:0-5253 GCA_031405985.1 Acidobacteriota bacterium
TTTCTCTTGAAAAAGGCGACAAGTGTAGTCTCTTAGCTCAGTTGGTAGAGCATTACCTTGACAAGGTAGGGGTCAGCAGTTCGAGTCTGCTAGAGACTACCAGTTTTAATAATGGTGAGTGAATAATGGTGAATGGTGAATTTCAAGTTCACTCACCATTAACAATTCACAATTCAACATTCTGATAAGATGCTTTCGAAGAACTTTGCTGTTTTTGTAACTACTACGACACGCTTCTAATGGCGTGATGAGTTTTGAGTACCTGCTTTAGCAGGCCGCCTAAAGGCGGGACTCAAAACAAAGCAAAGTCGCTCTTATCGGATCTGATCATTTTAGTAGTAGGAAACGACTCGTAACGAGTTAATCGTAAATTGTAAATAGATAGGAGCGACGAAAAGTTTTGTCGTTGCAACTTATTTGTTTGTGCGAATCTAGGGTCGTCGATAGGAGACAACTATTAACGATTTACCATTTACGATTTACTTTCTGATGAGATGCAAGTCAAGTTTGGCGAAAACTTAAAGGAGATTCCCGTCGGTGCTACGGTTGCGGACGCAATAAAGGCGTTCGACCGCGACGCGCTAAAGAAGTCGCTTGCCGCAAAGCTCAACGGCGAGGAAGTCGATCTGAATCGAGAGCTTGCTGCGACGGACGAAGTTTTTTCGATAGAACTTATCGGTGCGGATACGCCCGACGGTTTGGAAGTTATTCGCCATTCGACTGCCCATTTGCTGGCTGCGGCGGTGCTCGATCTGTTCCCGGGAACAAAACTCGGCGTCGGCCCGGCGCTCATGGAAGACCCGCGTTACGGTTTTTATTACGACGTGATCGCTCCGCGAAATTTGACTGAGGAAGACTTGCCGGTCATCGAGAAAAAGATGCGTGCGATGGCGAAACAGAATCTAGTTTATCGACGCGAGGTCATCGACAAAGCGACGATCCTTGAAATGTTCAAGGGCCGCGGCGAACCGCTCAAGTGCGAACTGATCGACGAAAAGGTAGATTCGACGGCGAGCGTTTATTACATCGACAATTCGCCGTTCATCGATTTTTGTTTGGGGCCGCATGTTCCGCACACCGGTAAACTCGGAGCGTTCAAGCTACTTGCACTGTCCGGCGCGTATTGGAAGGGCGACGCCGAGCGTGAGCAGATGCAGCGGATTTATGGAACTGCGTTCGCGACGCAAGATGAACTCGACGCGTGGCTAAAACAACGCGAAGAGGCCGAGCGACGCGATCATCGCAAACTTGGAAAGCAGCTCGATCTGTTCTCGATCGACGATGAATACGGTCAAGGGCTGATACTTTGGCATCCGAAGGGCGGCATCATTCGTAACGAGATGGAGCGGCTGTTGAAAGAGGAGCTTGAGCGACGCGATTACAGTTTTGTTTTCACGCCTCACATCGCGAAACGCGAGCTTTGGGTCAAGAGCGGTCACGAAGAGAATTACGCTGACTCGATGTACGCGCCGACGAGCATCGAGGACGAAGAGTATCGTCTCAAACCGATGAACTGCCCGCACCACATCGGCATTTATAAATCTTCGCCGCGTTCGTATCGCGATCTGCCGCAACGTTACTCCGAAATGGGCACAGTTTATCGCGCCGAGCTGTCGGGCACGCTGCACGGTCTGATGCGTGTGCGCGGATTTTCGGTCGATGACGCGCATCTTTTTGTGCGGCCTGATCAGGTTCACGCCGAGGTTGCGGATTGTCTCGATCTCGCGATCAAAGTTTTTGACACTTACGGTTTTGAGAAAGTAAAATTCGAGTTATCGGTTCGCGGTGAGGCGGAGAACAAAGGCTTTCTCGGCGCAGACGAAGATTGGGTTGCGGCTGAAGAGCAGCTCGCAAGCGCCCTCGATGAGCGCAAAATCAGTTACGAACGCATCGAGGGCGAAGCGGCGTTCTACGGGCCGAAGATCGACATCAAGATCGAGGACGCGATCGGCCGCGTATGGCAGCTTGGCACAATTCAACTCGACTTTAATCTGCCCGAGCGTTTTGAACTCGAATACACCGGCGACGACAATCAAAAGCATCGGCCGTTTATGATTCATCGGGCGCTGTTCGGCTCGATCGAAAGATTTTTTGGCGTGCTGATCGAGCACTACGCGGGGGCGTTTCCGCTGTGGCTCGCACCGGTGCAAGTCGCCGTGCTGCCGATCACCGATCGCATAAACGAATATGCGGTTCACGTCGCCGACGAGTTAAAACAGAGCGGCTTTCGTGTGGAAACGAACACGATTTCTGATAAAATCGGTGCGAAAATACGTGACGCACAGATGCAGAAAGTTCCCTATATGTTGATCCTTGGCGACAAGGAACTTGAGGAAACACAAGTTGCGGTGCGGCATCGCAAAGACGGTGACATCGGCGCGATGTCGCTCGATGAATTCAAAGAGAAGATTGCGAGCGAGAAAGTGAATCGCAGTCTTTAAGTTAGGCATTTAACAAAAGGAGGCATTTATCGCTAGAAGATTTGGTGGAAGATTTAAGCCGCGGTTTCGTGAACCGCTGCACCGCACGAATGAGAGGATCAGAGTTCCGAGCGTGCGAGTCGTGTTAGACGACGGCGGGACATTGGGTGTCATGGATACGCGTGACGCGATCGCGGAGGCGAGAAATCGTGGGCTTGACCTGGTCGAGATCGCCCCAAAGGCTCAGCCGCCTGTCGCAAAGATCATCGATTACGGCAAGTTTCTTTACGAGCAAAAGAAAAAAGCTCATGAAGCGAAAAAGAAACAGGTCACTGTGCAGGTCAAGGAGATCAAGTTTCGCCCCGGCACCGACGATCACGACTACCAATATCGCATGGAGAACGCGAGAATATGGCTCGATGAAGGAGATAAGGTCAGAGCGACGATTGCGTTCAGAGGACGCGAAATGTCGCACCGTGAGCTTGGAGCAAAGATACTGAAGCGATTGACCGAGGAGGTCGCCGATCTCGGCGACGTCGAGGTCGCACCAAAGATGGAAGGCTATCAGATGTTTACGATATTCTCGCCGAAAAAGACAAAGGCGGCGATTTCTAAACATACGTCGGTTGCTCCGAATAAAGAAGACGAGCCCGTTAAGAAGAAATCGGCTGAGAAGAAACAGGTCGAGAAAACAAAACCCGAGCCGATAGTCGAAAAAGACGACGACGAGATTTTTTAAGTACGGCAGATCGTCTGATCTGCCGGTAACCGTGATCACCACGGTTTTCAGTTTTCAGCGAACGAACAGACCGTGCGGTCTGTTCTACAAAAGGAGAAAGTTATGCCAAAACTAAAAACACACAAAGGCGCAGCAAAGCGTTTTCGCTCGACGGCGAGCGGTAAATTTAAACGCGGCCACAGCCACGCGCGCCATATTCTGACAAAGAAAACGAATAAACGTAAACGCAATCTTGATATTGACGCTTTAGTATCCGAAGGCGACCAAAAACGCGTCGAGAAGATGCTGCCGTACGGAAGAGATTAGTCGATTTTGGATTTTGGATTTTGGATTTACGATTTTGGCTTGAAGATCGGTTCGCCTCTCTTGATTAATCCAAAATCTAGAATCTAAAACCCAAAATCGGACGACTGAAAGGAGTGAAGAAATGCCTAGAGCAAAACGTGGAAACAAGCGCCTAGAGAAGCGCAAAAAAATATTAGCCTTGGCAAAAGGCTATCGTGGAACAAAATCAAAACTGTATCGCTCGGCCAAAGAGTCGGTCGAGCGGGCACTGAACTTTGCGTACACCGGACGTAAGTTGAAGAAGCGCGACTTTCGCAAACTGTGGATCGTGCGCATAAACGCCGCTTGCCGCCTGAACGATTTGAAGTATTCTCAATTCGTTCACGGACTAAATTTGGCCGGCATCGAACTCGACCGCAAAGTGCTCGCCGACATGGCCGTCAAACAGCCCGAGGCGTTCGCAGCAGTTGCGTCACAGGCTAAAAGAGCTTTGACTAAACAGGCAACTGCATAAACGATGCTGTTCATGGTCATCGAACATTTCAAAGACCGTAACCCCGCACCCGTTTATAAACGGTTCGCGGACAAAGGTCGAATGACGCCCGATGGCCTGAATTATGTGAACAGCTGGATCGAAGCCGGCATGGATCGCTGTTTTCAAGTGATGGAAACCGACGATCCGATGCTTCTGCAAGAGTGGATATCAAAGTGGAACGATCTCGTTGATTTCGAGGTCGTTCCTGTCGTGACTTCAGCGGAAATGGTCAAGTTGTTCGATCGGTCGACGTCCGAGCTGCCATTTTGACGTTACGAAGCCGCTGACAAACCAACCTCAGCTTTCGCTTCGGCAAATTTTTCAATCGCGAAATCCAGATCGTCTTTCGAATGTGCCGCCGAGACCTGTGTTCGGATGCGAGCCTTTCCTTGTGGCACGACCGGGAACGAGAATGGGATCACGTACACGCCCTTTTCCAACAGCTTTTCAGCCATTTTGACGGCCGGGATTGCCTCGCCAAACATCACGGGTACGATCGGATGTTCGCCCGGTATGACTTCAAGGCCGATGCCGGCGATCTTTTCGCGAAAATAGAGCGTGTTTTCCTCCAATTTGTCACGCAGTTCCGTAGATTTCGATAACATATCGATCGCCGCAATTGCAGCGGTGACGATCGGCGGTGCGACCGAATTTGAAAAAAGATACGGCCGCGAGCGCTGTCGCAGAAGCTCGATGATCTCCTTTTTGCCGCTTGTATAACCGCCGCTGGCTCCGCCGAGAGCTTTGCCCAGCGTTCCCGTGATGATGTCAACTCTGTCCACAACGCCGCAGTGTTCATGAGTTCCGCGCCCGGTTTTACCGACAAAACCGACCGCGTGCGAATCATCGACCATCACCATCGCGTCATATTTTTCGGCCAAATCGCAAATTTCGGCGAGCTTAGCGATGTAGCCGTCCATCGAAAACACTCCGTCGGTCGCGATCATTTTGAATCTTGCACCGCTCGCCTCTTGCAATTTTGCTTCGAGATCGTCCATGTCGCCATTCTTATAGCGAAAGCGTTGCGCCTTACTCAGACGAATGCCGTCGATGACGCTTGCGTGGTTCAGCTCGTCCGAGATTACGGCGTCTTCTTCGCCCAAAATCGTCTCAAACAGCCCGCCGTTCGCGTCAAAACACGATGTGTAGAGAATCGTGTCTTCGGTACCGAGGAATTCGCTGATCTTGAGTTCTAGCTCTTTATGAATCGCCTGCGTTCCGCAAATGAATCGCACGCTCGACAGGCCAAAACCCCAATTGTCCAAGCCTTCTCG
>JANOGL010000357.1:0-3478 GCA_031405985.1 Acidobacteriota bacterium
ACCAAACTTTGTACGCACTTCCGCTGTTTGGCGTGTCGGCAAACGGCGCCAGCTTTACAGGTGTCGAGCCGTTTGACGAATTCGGAACGCCGTTCGGGTGCGGACACACCGGTCCCTCCGCCCCGCCGACCCTACCGGCGACTACGATCAATCGCCTGCACTCGGCCAAGTCAGTCGATACCAAGGTCGCTCCACTCGGGTCGGTTACCTGGAAATAATATGTGCCGTCAGGAAGTCCGTTGGCATTTGCATTTTGCGGTCCGCCGCTTAGGTAAACCGCATCTTTACTTGAATACGTGTTTTCGTTGACAGCCTGCCCATCGAAGGTTGTTGTGTAGATCGAACCGTGAAAGCCGGCCGCCGAAGCTTTGTTTTGAATAACATAAACACTCGCTGCGCTCATAGCACCAAGCGTAAACAAAACTATAATTGTCCTGAACTTTATCTTAGAATTTATCATTTGTTTCACTCCTTTTGCCGCCTGTTTTCGCCTTCCCCCCTGTTCTCCCGTCTCTCCTACTTCTTACTCGCCTGAGTCACCGGGAATCCGCGCTTCTTCACAGTGGAGTTTACATCAGTTCAGCTTTGCGAGTCGGCTGCCATCCGGTTGTTCGGAAACGGTTTATTTCAACAACATCTTATTCCCCCAAAAGCCCTAAAGCAAACGAATTGGTACTAAGGTAGTGTCTTAGTTTGGACACTGCCGTTGGTTTTCGTGCTTTTGGGTGCGGGAATTGCACTAGCCGGGCGCACTGAAGCCCACAGGCCACAGCTCGTTAGGCAGAAGCATCAAACGTCTGCGTTGCACATCAAGCCTGTAGCACCTGTCGAAACCAAACTCCCTTCCATTCTCGTCAGCATATCTGACTTTAAGAAGCGTCAAGAGTTCAAGCTCGCCAGTCAGTACGCGCTGCCAAGTTGCTGGGGCGACCAAGATGGTCAGAAAAGCCGAATAGATGGTATCTTGAGCCATTTTGGGCAACGTTTGAACGTCGCCGTCGTCAAGGGGTGTGGGCGCTTGTTGATTAGCTTCGTCAGTAGGTCGATGATAGCCCCAATGGGCAATGTTACAACTGTAAGCGGAGGCATTACCGGCATTCCGAATCTGTATCGCGACTTGCGGCGGGGTCGTATTTTCCACCAAAGCTATCATGTCAATGGATATTTCTGGTTGTCCTTGAAGGGGCGGCTTGTCGCGGGGGTCGGACGCG
This sequence comes from Acidobacteriota bacterium, assembly GCA_031405985.1. Taxonomy (GTDB): domain Bacteria; phylum Acidobacteriota; class Blastocatellia; order Pyrinomonadales; family Pyrinomonadaceae; genus OLB17. The sequence continues at coordinate 1,212 of JANOGL010000357.1, forward strand.
TGGGCCGGACAGTCCCCTTCATAAATCTCATTATGCGTTTCGGCAACCCTGAGGACTTTACTATCAGGATCGGCAGCTTGATAGCAAAAGCGCGAAACAAAGTTGGTTCCTTCCCCATTGTCGTAACAAATGTCGCCCCAGACGTGCCAAATGCGACCTTCTTGCAAGATAATCGGGCGCTCCAGCGAGTTATTCCATTGACCCGGCGGCGACTCGAAATAAATTGGCTCGTCTTTTCCGACAGGGCCAATGCTCGCGAACGATGGTGTATGCCGGTCTTTCGGGAAGTATCCTTTGCGCGCTTGCTCTCTAAGTCGATCATCGAGAAAGGCTCGTACAATATTAAGACGAACATTATGCGCTGTGGCATCGCCCTTGTTGACCGCTTTGAGCCGGGCCAAAGGGAAGTCGCCAGAATTGATCGTATTGTCGAGCAAGGCTTCCGTTATGAGCAGGGATGGCTTAGGTTTAGAGACCAACAATCGTTTAATTTCATCAAGCTGCGTTTGATTGGAAGGATTTTGCTGTTTCCGTTTCAAATGAACGACAAAAACGGCTTCACCAATAAGCAATGTGCCAGTAATAATGCACCCCAGCCACGAAGTCAGGGCAATGAACAGAATAAAGAAGCCGATAGTCAATGCCGCGACGAACCAAGTGACAATCTCGTAAACATCGGCGTGTGTGATGAATCTGATGGGGCGGTAAAGCTGTTTTCTTATAAAGGAAATGTTCTTATTCTTATCGTTTTTATCGCCGGACTTACTTGGGGAATTGTCGCTCATATTCTTTTTCTTAATCGTAACACAAAAAAGACTTGACAGTATCTATTTACTGTGTTACATTTATTCACATGGCAAACGTTCTTAAAATCGACAAGCAAATAACCGTTATCAGCGCATTGGCCGAAGGTTCAAGCATCCGCAGTATCGAAAGAATGACTGGTGTTAACCGTAATACGATTATGAATCTAGGCGTTCGTATCGGCAAGGGCTGTGCGGTGCTGTTAGACGCTAAAATGCGTGATTTGACCTGCAAGAACCTGCAATTTGACGAGCTTTGGGGCTTTATCGGCAAAAAGGAAAGGCACGTCACAGAAACCGACGATTCGACCAAAGGCGACATTTGGACATTCTGTGCTTTGGACGCTGACACGAAGTTGATTCCCGCTTATCGCGTAGGCAAGCGAACCGCCGCAACCACACAGGCCTTTGTGAGCGATGTTGCCAGCCGTCTTACGAATAGACCGCAAGTTTCGACTGACGGTTTTAATGCTTATATTGATGCTGTCGATTTGGCGTTCGGCTCTGAGGTTGACTATGGAACGATAGTTAAAGTTTTCGGCCACGACTTTGAAACTCAGCCAGACCGCAGATACGGAACGCCTGAGGTTATCGGAATGGAAAAGAAACGCATCACAGGTCGCCCGAAAGCCGATCTTATGAGCACGTCCCATGTTGAGCGGGTTAACGGAACGATTCGGCATCACATGAAACGGCTTGCCCGTTCTACCTATGCTTTCAGCAAAAAGCTAGAGAACTTTGAGGCGGCAGTTGCTCTTAATTTCGCGTATTATAATTTTGTGAGAACGCACGGAACGCTGAAAATGACTCCGGCAATGGCGGCTGGTGTCGAGCGTTCCTTTTGGAGCGTAGGCGAGTTAATAGAGGCGGCACAATGAAAACAGTCGAGCAACTAAAGGAACTAATAGAACACGAATACGCAACAACGGCAAAGCACGTTGAAACCGTCGCCGTTCACGAAATGTTTCAAGGCGAAACCATTTGGGACGGCGAAGTAGAAGTGTTTGAAGTTCCTGAATTTCCAAACGCAGATCGTGTCTTTGCTTGGGCGTTCGATGATGATAGCGGCGAACAGCAAGTAACCGTCGCTCAGATACCGCCAGCCACAACGCCAGAAAACGCAGTAAAGGCTTATTTGGTTTCACAATATGGCAGAAGTTAAGAAAAAGAGAGGCAGACCGGCTTTGCCAAAGGGACAAGCAAAGGGCAAATACGTCCCTGTGCGTCTTAGCGATGCCGATTTGAAAGCGTTCAATAAGGCAATGAAAAAGAGCGAATACAAAACCCTGTCGGACTGGATTCGAGAGACTTTGAAAAAATCAGTAGAGGAAAATTAAATGGTGGTTACAAGTCAGGATTTTGAACCTATGCGGTTGCGGATTCGCCGTTGGTTACTTGAGGAAGGCTCGGCGATACGGGATTTATCAGAACCGCAGAACGTTTGGACAATGGTTGCGTCACCGC
>JANOGL010000360.1:0-1883 GCA_031405985.1 Acidobacteriota bacterium
TTCATCGCGTCGTCGAGATTCACAGTATCGAGACTGAACGCAGGTCTGTCCGTCGGAACAAAAGTTTGCTGCCACTCGAACGAAAGCGGGTCTTTTAGAACGAGCTGTTTGAGGGTATTTTCTGCAATTCCCACTTGTTGCGTGGCGAGCAGCAGATCGCCTTCGCGGTTTGCAAGCTCGGTTGCGACTTCGGCTTTTTCAAGCGGGGCGGCGGCGCCGGCGTCGATCTTGGCTTCGATCTGCCGTAGGTTTTCCTTGGCCAAATTTACGTTCGCGACCTGATTTTGCTGGTTTCTAAGTGTAAAAACAAAATCCCAATAGGCTCGCGACACGGCTGTGATCGTCTCGGTCGCACGCAGGCGAAAGTCCGAATCTGTTTGTTCAAGACGCTTTTTGGCGACGATTATCGAATGCCGACGGCTGTCGATGCGAAGATTCCTCGCGAGCGGCTGCGTGTAATTAAAACCGAGACTCGACGAAAAGATCGCGCTGCTGCCGGTGCTTACATTGCCTGACGTGACCTGTGCCTGCGCAAATTGGTTCTCTGTCCGCGTATTATTGAAAAACGCCTGATAGCTGCCGCCGCCTTTGCGCAGAAACTGGCTGAAGTTTGAGTTGACGCGAAAGTCGTTTGTCGCGGTCGAACCCGTCGTCGAGTTTCGCGTGAAGTTAGGCGACACCGTTAATACAGGATCGTATTGGCCGTCAAGAGCGCGAACCTGTGTGTCCTGAAACCGCACATCGTCGCGCGAAACCTCGATATCGTTGTTATTCTCAAGCGCGCGTCTAATCGCTTCGTTCAACGTCATCGGCAACGGCTGTGCTTGCTGAACGCCGACGCGATTGAGATTTGACGGCGAATAAACTGCTTTCGCATCTATATCGATGGCCTTGTCGAGTGGCGAAACAATCCGTGCAGTTGTTTTGTCATCGGTTTGTGGCGGCTTCTGCGATTCGGATTGAGCAACAGAACCGGCCGCTCCCAAAACAACAAAAACTGAACTTAAAAAGAATTTACGAATCTGCGAAGGGGTCATCAATAACTCCGGCTTACAACCTGATTTTATTAGTTATCGCTAAAAACTCAAACGCTTACTACGACTTAGCAAATTTGTTTGTTTCAACATTCTGGCTTTTGGTTCTTTCCTTGCGCTTTTTGCGTCTCTGCGGGAAACATCTGATTTTGCCAGCAAAGTCGCAAAGCACGCAAAGAAAGCAACTTTGAAATCGCATCAGATTTGCGTTATTGTCTAAGTTTTTAATACACGCACTTTTGGAGGGTTATAACACTATGGGAATAAAAGTTGGCATCAACGGGTTTGGCCGCATCGGGCGAAATGTAATGCGTACATGCTTGGGCGATAAGGACATCGATTTCGTCGCGGTAAACGATCTAACCGACACAAAAACACTGGCCCATCTGCTCAAATACGATTCCGTAATGGGCAATCTCGATCATAAGATCACCGCGGGCGACGGCGAGATCACGGTTGAAGGTGACACTTTTAAGGTCTTTAGCGAGAAAGATCCGGCGGCGATCGACTGGTCATCCGTCGGCGCCGAGATCGTCATCGAATCGACCGGCCGGTTTACAAAGGCCGAGGACGCGGGCAAGCACCTTCGCGGTTCAGTCAAAAAGGTTATCATCTCGGCTCCGGCAAAGGGCGAGGATGTCACGATCGTGCTTGGCGTCAACGAAAATATGTATGACGCGGAAAAGCATCATATTATTTCCAACGCCTCTTGCACCACCAATTGTCTCGCGCCGGTGGCAAAAGTGATTCACGAAAAATTCGTTATCAAAAATGCCTTGATGAACACCATTCACAGTTACACCAACGACCAACAATTGCTTGATTTACCGCACAAAGATTTGCGTCGGG
>JANOGL010000369.1:0-5568 GCA_031405985.1 Acidobacteriota bacterium
TCGCGGGCGGCTTTTGCATCAGGAGCGTCAGGTACGAGCAACAGGTAATGCTTCATTCGGTTGGCCGCGCTTTCAAATTCGCCAAGCTCGGCGTATAGAAGGGCCGCGTTGAACCACCCTTGCGCCCACAGCGGAAATGCCGCAACGCCGGCCTCGTAATTCAATATTGCCGCGACAAAATCCTTGTCCTTTATACCCTGCTCGGCAAGGATGCGATGCCGGTCCCAGCCATCAGGGGCCACGGGGCGTGATTCGGGTTTATCGCGCCAGAGTTGGACGTCCGCGGCAAACGGTGTCAGGTCATCTTTTGGCGTGACCACGACTCTGACCTCGTAGATCAAGCGATTCAGGGCGTCGACAAAAGCCTGAGCATCTTTTTCGTCCGTCCAGGTCAATAGGTCATAATATGGAGCGAACTTTAGGGTATCGCGTGAATAAACGTAACAATATGCACTACCCTTGCCCGTGCCTTGAACTTTTTGGTAACCCATCTCCTTGAAGATAAATTTCGGCCGATTTGTCGACATCTTCTCGCTGATCGTTATGTCATATTCGAAACTAAACGAATCGCGGCTGACTCGAATGTTCTTCGATTCGAAATACGTGAAAGCGGGAATCAGAAACCTCGCAGGTTTCGAAACGAGGTATCGCTTTTGCAGCGTGTCGCGCAGCACAATACGTGCGATGCCTGGCCGTAAATTCTTAGCGGCACCTGGCGGCGGGTCGCCCTTTTTTACATCGGCCTTTTCGTCTTTCTTTTTTTCTTTTCCCTGATCGGACTGAGCGGCCGCAGGTATGGCCGATGCCAAGAGGAGCACCAATAAAAGATAATAGATCGTTCGCATCGGTATCCAGTAAAAACAAGTTCGAAATTACCGTACTTTCGCGTAAAAGAGGATGCGGTAATTCTACGTCTGATGAAACAAAGTGTCAACAGAATTCAGAGTCGGGTAGTGCATCAGTTTGAATTTCAGAATCCCAAATAGTTCTGCTCAAGCATCGGTTTATTTGTTATAATGACTACATGGCGAATCCGAAACGACCGCGTGACGTAAACCAGCTTGCAAAACTCATTGTCGATCTTACCACGGGCGAAGCAAGCGAACCTGAACCGAACGCTAAACAGCGGGCCGGACAGCTCGGCGGTCTGAAAGGCGGCCTTGCACGGGCTGCAAGCCTCAGTAAGAAAAGGCGGTCTGAAATAGCCAAAAAGGCCGCAAAAGCCCGCTGGCATAAGAGCGAATAGTCCCACTCTGCCACGTTCTGCCGCATATGCCCAACTTATGCCCTCATGGGCATTTGACATTTTCCCGCTAATAGATAATCCTGTGTGTGGCAGAAACTACAACAGGAGGCATCTAATGGCAGACAAATCTAATCAAGAAACCACCGCAAAGGGCATTCCGGCGTTATCGCTCGGAACGTTGACCAACTTTGTCAATAATTTTAAGACCGTCGAACAGATTCCTACCCATATCGACAAAAGCATGTTTCCCGGCACAATGTCGGGGGCAAATCAATCGGCATTGCTTAGCGCACTGAGGTTTTTAGGCTTCACAGCAGGGGACAATAAGCCCTTGCCGTTGTTTGAGGCTTACGTTAATGCTAGTCCAGATGACCGTCCGGTAATATGGCGTGATTGCGTGATGGCTAGTTACGCTTTTGTCTTTAAGCATGTCGATATTGAGCGTACTACAGCCGCGGCGGTTGCAGACCGTTTTCGTGCCCAGCAGATTAGCGGCGATACGGTACGCAAGGCGGTTACTTTTTTCCTGCATGCGGCAAAGGCCGGAAAGATAAAAATTTCTGAACACGTTAAAGCTCCAAGGCCGATCCGAGGTGCGTCAAGGAGCAAGGCCGGAAAGACTGATTCTCAGGGAGCGGGAGCAAAGGACGCTCAACACAGTGGCGGTGGCGGTCAGCAGCAGCGGCAACATATTGATCGGCTGCCGCACATGCTGGTTGATATTTTGAATAGTAAGATGACTACGGAAGAGACGGAAGCGGTTTGGACACTTATTCGTTATCTTAAAGCTCAAGAAAGCGGAAGCGAATAAGACGAAGCGGTCAGGGAGGCATCTTGGCAGAAACTCCTGACCGCTTCGATTTTCTTAATGGGGCCGGTCACTGGCCGTGCCAGGGGCGATTTGAGACCATCCCTGACGGGTTCGATTCCCGGCGGCTCCACCATACTTAGTATCGCCATTTATGGCGATGTTTGCAACCGCATATTCAACTGCATTATCACCTCGTTACCCTGTTCTCATGGTTAACTACTTGTTTTAAAAAGGCTTAGCGCGCTGAAAATATTTTGCATTTCAGCTTGACTTTTCTCTTTTGCTCAAGCATAATACTCAGTATGAATTATCTGGATAACAAACGACGCGCTCAAGTGGTAGCCGCTTTGGTCGAGGGAAACTCAATTCGTGCAACTTCGCGAATGCTAGGCGTTGCGCAGAATACGATCATCAAATTGTTAACCGATCTGGGCGCGGCCTGTGCCGAATATCAAGACAAAGCCTTTCGCAACCTAACCTGTAAGAAAATCCAGTGCGATGAGATTTGGTCGTTTGTTGGAGCCAAAGCAAAGAATGTTCCGGCTGACCGTGCGAATGAATTTGGTTACGGCGATGTTTGGACGTGGGTATCAATGGACGCGGACACAAAGCTAGTTCCTTGTTGGTTAGTCGGCCCACGCAACGCCGAAGCCGCTCACGAATTTATTAGCGATCTAGCATCGCGTCTGGCGAACAAGGTGCAGTTAACCACAGACGGTCACAGGCCGTATCTGGAAGCTGTCGAGTCTGCATTTGGCGGTAACATCGACTTCGCACAACTGGTCAAGCTCTACGGTATTTCTCACGGCAAAAAAGACGAAACTCGATACTCGCCCGCAGAAGTGATCGCGGCAAAAAAAGTTGTCGTAACTGGCAATCCTCGCGGACGCGATGTTTCGACCAGCTTTATCGAGCGACAAAATTTAACGATGCGAATGAGCATGCGCCGCTTCACTCGTTTGACAAACGGTTTCAGTAAAAAAGTTGAAAACCACGCTCACGCGATTTCCCTGCATTATATGTATTATAATTTCGTTCGGATTCATAAATCCCTGCGATGCACACCCGCGATGGCAAGCGGTGTCGTCAAAACGCTGTGGTCGATTGATGATATGCTAAAAGCTGTCGATCAGTTTATGCCGAAGCCGCCGACAAAACGCGGCCCTTATAAAAAACGAATTTCAAACTGATGCACTACCCAGAGTCGCCGTGGTTGCTTGACGCGCCCATTATCGCCGGTAGTGCAGACAGGCAGCAGCTACTCACTTCTGCTGGCTTTGCAATTGGTCGAGGATCCGTTTGAGCTCATCGAGTTTTTGGCCGGCTTCGCCTAATTTTCCTTCGGCGGTGAGGCGTTGGTAATCGGCAAATGTTTGACCCGCATTTTTAATAAGTTCGTTGGAAGACCGCGGCGCGTCCGGTTCGGCCGGTTTTGGCGTCTCTCCGTTTTTGGCGGCTGCTTTCTGCGGCTGGCCCAATAATTGGGCGAGCGCCGCCTCAAAAGTTTCGGCATAAACAAGCCGCTCCTGTGTGGCGAGAACGACAAGGCGAAGCTCCGGCATCGGGCTGCGGACGGCCTGAAGGTAAATGGGTTCGACAAAAAGAAGCCCCGTGCCGATCGGCATGATGATGAGATCACCGCGTTTGACCTTTGATCCCTGCTGATTCCAGAGCGTTATCTGGGAGGCGATCTGCGCGTCCTGGTCGATGCGGGCCTCGATCTGCAGCGGGCCGTCGATCACCCGTGACGAGGGGAAATTATACGCAAGCAGCTGGCCATACGCTTCTCCATCGGCTCGGCCCGCCATCCACGCGATCATATTGTTGCGGTTACCGGGTGTAAATGGCAAAACGCGGGCAAATTCGGATTCGGCTCCCTCGCCGGGCAGCGGCATTAGAACCTGGTAGGGCTCGAGCGCAGTGGGTTGCTGCTGAGCCCCCGGCTTTGTCGGCGGGTCTGCGGCGGCAGGCTGAGCTTCGCGAGCGACGCTCCAAACATCTTCGCGGCCAAAGAACATCGCTGCGTTTGTCGTGTGGTAAAGGCCAAAAACGTCGCCCTGTGTCTTAAACAGCGTTTCCGGATAACGAACGTGAGCGCGAATCCCGGCGGGCATTTCCGCGGCCGGCTTAAAAAGCTCAGGAAATGCCGATCGATATGCGGCGACGATCGGGTCCGATTCGTCAAAAATGTAAAAACTTACAGCACCCGTATAGGCGTCGATCGTCACCTTGACGCTATTGCGCACGTAATTGACTCTTTGCCCGCCGAGATTGTAATGGCGAGAATACGGGAATCGGCTTGACCGTGTATAAGCATCGACTGTCCAGATCAGTCGGCCATCCGAGTTGATCACCATGTAGGGATCGTCGTCAAGGACGAGAAAGGGAGCGATGCGGCCGATACGGTCAATGATGTTGCGGTGCATTAAAACACGGCTTTCACTTGTTACATCATCGGAGAAGGGCAGTTTTGTGAGGTCGCCCGTCGCCCACGCGATGGAAAGCCGGCGAAGTCCGCTGCCGACCGCAAAGCCGCCATCGCCCTGATAGGTTGTATAGGTGTTATTTTCGCCCTGAGGATAATCAAATTCCTGCTGTCGTGTTTTAACATAAACGTCGGTGTTGGTCCGCTCGCCGAAGTAAATTTCAGGCCGCGTGACGGTTACGTCGCCGCTCGTTTCAAGCGGGATATTTGAGATGAGAAATCGTGGTTTGCCGTCGTTGGTAAATTCATTGACGGGGTTCATCGTTACGCCGTAGCCGTGGGTATAGATGAGGCGTTCATTGATCCAGTTGCGCGACTGCTCGGGCAGCTTGTTAACGTCAAGCTCACGCGTTGCGATCATCACCTGCCGCATTTCGCCGCCGATACGATACCGGTCGACGTCGACATCCGGAAAATCGTAGTATGTCCTAATTTCCTGAATCTGCCGCAAAGTGTCCTGCAATGCCTGCCAATCCCACAGACGAATGTTCGCGAGCGTGCTGCGATTGGCCGCGAGATTGAGTGACTCGGGCGTGACGTCGGCGGCGTAATCGCGCGTCGTGACGTTTTCGATATTAAACGCGGCGCGTGTTCCGGCGATGTTGTGTTCGATGTATGGCGTTTCGCGACCGAGCTCGTTTGGCTTGACGATAAAACTCTGTACATACGCCGGGATAATTATTGCCGCGACAACATACACGACAATCGGAAGGCCGAGAGCAACAAAGATCAATCGGCCTCCCTTTTTTGTAAACGCATTTGCGAACAGAATGATCGCAGCAATAACCAGCGCGATTGCAACGGCGGTGAGTCCCGGCAGTAGGTAATTATCCTCGGTGTATGTAACGCCGCTAAACGATGAGTGATCGGTCCACAAATACGCGTACCGCGACAGCATTGTCCGCCAGGCTGTAATTATCAGCAACGCACCCAGCGCGGCCGAAACCGCAGCATACGCTCGCATTCCGAAGCCGCTGAACTTGGTGTCTTTTTCATCGGTAATCGACTGGTCCGGCACGGTGGACA
>JANOGL010000383.1:0-4388 GCA_031405985.1 Acidobacteriota bacterium
GCGATCGCGGCGATAATGCCGATGATCACAACAACGATTAAAAGTTCGATAAGCGAGAAGCCTTTCTGATTTTTCATTTTTTTATTCACAATCTCCTAAAGATTAATTTCTATGTACCTTTCCTAGGCCGCCGTTAGTAATTCAACTACCGTGCCATTTGGCCAAAAAACTGTGCCATGGCTTTAAATTGTGTAAAATCAAGGTTTTAGTGAGAGAGGGAAATTTGGGGTTTATTGGGTTTCGGTCAGTTTGAAGGCTTTAATCACAGAATTTGGTAACGCCACAATGACAAAAAGTGTCAGAAATCAGCGGATTTTACGCCTCGGAGATCAATTGTTCCTCGGTGGGGCAGCAATTACCTCGTTCACATCAGCGTAATGGACGGTGTCGGTCGTATCACTCTTAATAATGCCATCCGTCGCTATGCCCAAACGATGAACGCCCGTGCCGAACACTGGGCCGCTCGTCACGGGAATTGCAGAAGCAAAAAACTGTGCCGCCGCACCCGGTGTAGAGGCTTCGCGGCCGATAACCAATAGGTAACCGCTCTTACTGCCGCTTGCGAGACCGCCATCGATCAAGCCGGCGCTATTGAGCATGGTCAAACCGGTTAATGTTCCTGCACCAGTATCGCCTGCGTATTCGCCTGCACCGACTCCTTGAGAATAAGTTACCTGTGCGCTGTGCAACAAACGCATCGACGACAACGACGACCCCTCATTCGCGCTCCGCTTCGAAGCAAAAAAGAAAGACGCCGCGATCGAGGCAATGACGCCGATAATTACTACAACAATCAGCAGTTCGATTAGCGAAAATCCGCGTTCATTATTTTTCTTGGCTTTGGTGGTGGAAGATGTGTCGGACATACATTTAAGCGCCGACTGTGTTCTAGTCACCGCTTCGCATTTGGGCCGAAAGGCTGCGAATGCTGTGTTTGTCGAGCAAATGCCGTAAGCTGCGTACCGGCATTTGCAGGAGCTCGGCGGCGCGGGTCTGGTTGCCGCCGGTTTTTCGTAACGCCTCGACAACGTAGGTTTTTTCGAGGTTTTCGATGTGGCTGACAAGATTCAGCCCCGATTCGGGGAGATCGAATTCCGCACTAATGCGCTGCGGATTGTAGTTTGTGATGTGAGCAGGCAGCTGCTCAGGTTGTATTTCCGTCGAACGCTCAAGCGCAACGGCGCGCTCGATCGTGTGCTCAAGCTCGCGAACATTACCGTGCCAAGCGTAGTTCTCCAGCAGCTGAGCAGTTTTTGGCGAAACCGTCAGCGTCTTTGCCGACTGATCGCAAAACTTTTTCATAAAATGTTCGATCAGATCGGGAATGTCCTCCGAACGTTCACGAAGCGGCGGCAGATCGATTGGAATCACTGAAACACGATAATAAAGATCTTCGCGAAATGTACCGTCCTCGGTCATTTGCTTAAGATCGCGATTTGTCGCGGCGATAACGCGGGCATCGATAGCAACTTCATCGTGAGCCCCGACCGCTCGAACACGCCGTTCCTGCAAAACTCGAAGCAGCTTGACCTGCATCGCGGGCGACATTTCGCCGATCTCGTCAAGAAACATCGTTCCGCCATTCGCCGCCTCAAAAAGTCCTTTGCGATTCGTGTTCGCACCCGTAAACGAGCCTTTTACATAGCCGAAAAGCTCAGATTCGAGCAAGGTTTCAGTAAAAGCTCCGCAGTTCACCGATATAAACGGCTTCTCTGCTCGCGGACTGAGATCGTGGATCGCACGCGCGACCAACTCCTTTCCCGTGCCGCTCTCGCCATAAACCAACACAGTCGATTGCACTTCGGCGACGGTCTCGATCATTTGGTAAATGGCGTTCATCTTCGCCGACGTACCGACGATATTCTTGACCGAGCCGCGTTCTCGCTGAGCCCGTTTGAACGCGCGGTTTTCGTCGATGAGGGCTTGTTTTTCGAGTGTCTTGCGAACGATGAGCTTTAGTTCTTCGACATCGAACGGCTTCTGTATAAAATCGTCCGCACCGAGCTTAAACGCCTCTCGCGCCGTGTCGACCGAGGCAAACGCCGTCATCAGGATCACTCCAATGTCCGGCAAAGTCTCGCGAACCGCGCGGAGCAGATCGATGCCGTCCATGTCGGGCATCTTTACGTCCGAGACGATCACGTCGGCCGGCTCTCTCTGTACTTCTTCTAGCGCCTGCCGTCCGTTCATCGCCGTGCGCAGCTCGTGGCCCTCTTCCTGAAAAACAAGGCTTAAAAGCTGGCGATAGCTTTGCTCGTCATCGACAATTAAGATATTTGCCATGTAAAAATGATTGTGGGCTAGACCGCGTCGCACAAACAACGCCCTTTTATTGTCACAAATGTAACTTACCAATTACAAGTGAAATTTTCCCTGGCTCTGTCTTTGCGTCCTTGCAGCTTTTGCGGCTTTTCGGGAAATTTTCCTCGAAAGTAAGACTTCCCGCAGAGACGCAAAGACCGCAAAAAAGATTTCAATCCGGTGCGACGTTCAAAAACTCTTTTAAACGCGTCGGCGCCGTCGATTCGTGAATCGAAGGTGGCTCAGCGGCCGCTCGACGGTGCTCTCGCGGCAAATCGACGGTTATTGTCGTACCTTTGCCCTCGATGCTGCGGACGTTGATGACGCCGTTGTGATCCTTGACGATCTGATAAACGATCGAGAGCCCCAGCCCGGTGCCCCCTGATCTCGAATTCGAAAACGGCTCAAAAAGCTGTTCAACCTGATCCTGCGACATGCCCGCTCCCGTATCTTCAAACATAATTCTGATGCGATTATTCGGCATGTTTTGCAGCGCAACGCGCAGCGTACCGCCGCCCGGCATTGCTTGCAGAGCATTTCGAGCTAAATTCCAAAAGATCTGTTTCAACTGTGTCGCATCGGCCGAAATGACCGTCGGAATGAGGTCGGCCTCGAAAACGTGATTTTCGCGAACGTCAGGGCTGTGTTTGAGCAAGGTAAAAGTTTCTCTTACAGCCTGTGTCACATCCGTGTCGGCAAATTCCGCCGCCGCGGGTCGCGCATAACTGAGAAAATTTGTGATTATCGTGTTCAGGCGATCGGATTCCTTGAGAATTATGTCCATTAGACCGGCCTGAGTTGAATTCGCGGGCGTATTTGAATCGAGCACTTGAATCGCCCCGCGCATCGCGCCGAGAGGATTTCGAATCTCATGTGCTAACCCCGCGGCAACGCGTCCGACCGCCGCAAGACGGTCTTTTCGACGAACACTTTCCTCCATCGAGCGAATCTCCGTCAGATCCTGAAACGTGATGATCAAACCTGTCGCCTCATTCGCTTCGGAGAAAAGCAGAGCCACGCTAAACCCGATCCGCACCGCAAAATCGTCCGGTGTCATTAGATCTGCCTCGAATCGCGGCGGCTGTTCGCCCTCGCCGGCTGCGGCTAAGGAAAGATCTATCTGCTCACGAATATTGCCAAAAACCGCCGAAATCGGCCTACCCTGCACCTGATCGAGTCGCAAACCCGTGATCTCGGTCGCCGCAGCATTGAATGTGTAAATATTGTCGTCGAGGTCGGTCGTCACGACACCCGACCGAATAGATTCGACAATGCGTTCATGCAGGGCACGCAGCGACGCGAGGCTCTTAACCGTCTCTTCGAGCTGAGCACCCGAGGCATGCCGATCCGACAAACGCGACGCGAGCAACCCGACGACAAGCAGCGCGACGACATTAAAGCCCACGATCTGCACTGCCTTATCGTAAGTCTGCGCCTGTCCAAAACTCGTTATAAAACCATTGTGCGTCAGCAACGAAATGACCACCAACAGGAGCGTGCATACACCGCCGATGAACAGTGTCGCCATCGGCCGCAGATAAAAACTTGCGACGCTTATGAGTACGATAAAGAGAGTTACGTATGGCGACGTCAGATCGCCGGTTCGCCACACAAGCCACGTAATCAAAAGAGCGTCGATGAAAAATTGCAATCTCACCTGCCAACTGAAATTTTCGCTCAGCCTGACTAAAAAGAAATATACGATCGTCAGTCCGACCGCTATAACAAAGACCGGCAACAGCCATTGTGGAAAGTTTTCAAGTGACAAGCGAAGCGTTCCGCTCGACCAGAACCAAATCGTGGCCAGCAGCAAAAATAGCACAACGAGGCGCCCGATTATAAGTGTTTGAATTCTTTGCACCAGCACGGAATTGGCTGCGGCGGCTTTTTCGTCTAAACTTGGCATAATTGCACGGCGAGAACTATGAAGTCTTCGACAGAAAACGACATCACAAAAACCTTCGACCAAAGACCTTGGGGCAGTTTCACCATCCTCGACGAGGGCGACGATTACAAAGTAAAAAGAATCGAGGTTTTACCTGGAAAACGTTTGAGCTATCAGCGGCACACGCGTCGCTCCGAGCATT
>JANOGL010000401.1:0-7018 GCA_031405985.1 Acidobacteriota bacterium
CCATCCTGGGGCGAATGACGCCGGATATCGGGCCCGCCGTGACTATATCGCGAGTTGTGCCAAGAGCTTTCGCGAGACCGGGCTGATCACCGACGTCGATTACAACGCCCGCGAGCAGCGTGTCTGGCGTTACGTCGCAGAGGAACTTGAGGAACTGCAGCAAAAGTATGCCTCGCCGTTTTACCTACGGGCAAAGAAAGATCTCGGCATCCGTACGGATCAGATACCGCAGCTGTCGGAGATGAACCGCCGTCTAAAAGAGCTAACCGGCTTTCGCCTCGCTCCGATCGAGGGGCTTGTCGAAACGCGCGGCTTTCTCTCTTGGCTTTCGTATCGCGTGATGCTCTGCACGCAGTATATTCGCCACCATTCGCAGCCCGCGTACACTCCCGAACCGGACATCGTTCACGAAGCGATCGGCCACATCCCGATGTTCACCAATCCGAATTTTGCCGACTATTCCCAGTTCATCGGCCACGGCGCCCGCATCGCCACCGACAAACAACTCGAAGAACTCGGCCGGCTCTACTGGTTCACCGTCGAATTTGGAATGGTTGAGCACGAAGGCGACATCAAAGCGTACGGCGCCGGCCTGCTGTCGAGCTTTGGCGAGCTCGAACATGCGTTTTCCGACAAAGTCGAGCGCCGTCCGTTTGATCTCGAACAGGTCATAAATCACGAATACACCTACAGCGACATGCAGCCGGTGCTTTACGTCATCCCGTCGTACGCGGAGTTGAAAGAGGTGACACGGAAATATATCGAGAGTTTTTAGTCAGAACCGGGAGCGATAGCGACTGGATTCTTTGCGCGTTAGAATTAGATATGGTCGACGAAGCCAAATACAAAAAATTAGTGGCTAAGTTAGACGATCTTATCGATCAGGTCGGCGAAGACGAAACGCATGCACTAGCTTCAAAGATGGATCGATTATCAGTTTTGGTTGAGAATTACGAAAAGACTAACATCCCGGAGTTGGAATTTGAAGGAAACATCGCTTGTCAACCGTTCTGAACTTAACGCTCTTAGAGTTGAGCGCAAGACCGGTGACGAGAACTTTCTCTCAGCGGATACGAAGCTTTCAGTTACTTTGGCTGATTTTTGGCGTTGGTCTGTTTCGGATTTGGTGAGCAACGCCACACGAGGAATTTTGGCAGAATTCATTGTGGCAAATGCCTTGCAACTAGATGCTGGAGCCAGAACCGAATGGGATGCTTATGATCTAAAGCTATCAGATGGCACAAAGATTGAGATCAAATCTGCTGCTTATTGCCAATCGTGGACACAGAACAACCTGTCACAAATCAGATTCACAATTCGTCCCACCTACGGCTGGGAGTCGAGCACCAACTTATCGTCAACCGAGTTGATCCGACAGGCCCATATTTATGTATTTTGCCTCTTGAAGCATCAAGAAAAGAAGACTGTAAACCCTCTCGATCTTGATCAGTGGGTGTTTTATCTGGTTCAAGCAAAGGAACTGAATGAGCGATTTCCAAGTCAAAAGAGTATTGGATTGAGCGGCCTGCTAAAGTTAGAACCGTTGGTTCTGAAATACGGGGAACTCGCCTCTAGCATTTTGGATATGGCCAAGAAAATAGTTAAAGAATAATTATGACCACACAAAATCCTTTAGGGCTCAAGAAGATTCACCACGTTGAGTTTTACGTTGGGAACGCCAAGCAGGCGGAGTTTTATTATCGCAAGGCGTTCGGGTTTTCGCGGGCCGGGTATTCGGGGCTTGAGACGGGTAATCGCGAGACGACTAGCTATCTGATGCGACAGACGAATATCAATTTTGTGCTGACGACGCCACTTTCGCCTGAGCATCCGGCGGCGGAGCATATCAAACAGCATGGCGATGGCGTTCGTGATATTGCGTTTTATGTCGAGGATGCCGATCACGCATTTAACGAGGCGGTGAAGCGCGGTGCGACGGCGGTCACGCCGCCGCACGATATGACGGACGAGAATGGCAGCGTTCGTCACGCCGCGATTGCGACCTACGGTGATACGATCCACTCGTTTATCTCGTATGGCGGAAACCCGCATGGTAGTAACGGTGTGAGTGGCAACGGCAGCGGAGAGAACCACCCCGCCGGCGAAGCGCCGCCACCCGTCCTTCGTAAGGAGGGGAGCTATGAATACAACGGAGTTTTCCTGCCAGGCTTTGTCTCGCAAGACGTCGAGGGCGACGGCGTCGGCCTGATGCTGGTGGACCACATCGTCGGCAACGTCGAACTTGGCCAGATGACACGCTGGTGCGATTTTTACCGCGATGTGCTCGGATTTTTCCGCTATATCACGTTTGACGACAAGGACATCTCGACCGAGTACTCGGCCTTGATGTCGATCGTTATGTCGGACGGCCAGCACAATATCAAGTTCCCGATCAACGAGCCCGCTAAAGGCAAAGGCGGCAAATCGCAGATACAGGAATACATAGATTTTTACCGCTCGGCCGGCGCACAGCACGTTGCGCTGCTGTGCCGCGATGTAATGTCAACCGTTGAAAAGCTGCAGCAGAACGGCGTCGAGTTTCTTCGTGTGCCGGACGAATATTATGAAGATCTGCCGTCACGCGTTGGCGAGATCGACGAAGACATCGATGACCTCAAACGCCTCGGCATCCTCGTCGACCGTGACGACGAAGGCTATCTGCTCCAGATTTTCACAAAACCGGTCGAAGATCGCCCGACTGTGTTTTACGAAATCCTCCAACGGAAAGGCTGCAAGGGCTTTGGCAAGGGCAATTTTAAAGCTTTGTTTGTCTCGATCGAAGAGGAACAGCGTCGGCGCGGAAATCTTTAAGAATGACTGCCCACGAAACACGCGAAAAACACGAATTAAAAATTCTCTTTTCGTGACTTTCGTGTGGTTCGCGGGCAAAATCTTTTTATGGATCTGAAATACCAAACAGGTTTTGGAAACGAATTTGCGACCGAGGCGGTCGAAGGGGCTTTGCCGGTTGGGCGCAATTCGCCGCAGCGAGCGCCGCTTGGGCTTTATGCCGAGCAGTTGTCGGGAACCGCGTTCACGGTACCGCGTGCTGGGAACAAAAGAACTTGGACGTATCGCATCAGGCCAAGCGTTCTCCACAAACCGTTCAAACAGATCGACAACAAACTATTTCGGTCGTCGCCGTTTGATGAGGTTGTTACGACGCCGAATCAACTTCGCTGGGACGCGTTGTCGTTGCAGAGTGAGCCGACGGACTTTATTGACGGCATAACTACCATTGCGGGTAACGGCGACCTTTTTTCGCAGACCGGCATTGCCATTCACATCTACGCCGCGAACCGCGGCATGGGCGACCGTTACTTTTATAACGCAGACGGCGAGATGCTGATCGTGCCCGAGAAAGGGCGACTTGGGTTTTTGACCGAACTCGGTTGTTTGCAAGCCGGGCCGGGCGAGGTCGTCGTCATTCCACGAGGTGTTCGTTTCAAGGTCGAGCCTCATCCCGACGACAAAGAGCTTCGCGGTTACATTTGCGAGAATTACGGCCAGCAGTTTCGCCTCCCCGATCTCGGCCCGATAGGGGCGAACGGTCTTGCAAACCCGCGTGATTTCGAAACGCCGGTTGCGTGGTACGAGGATGTCGATGCGCCGTGCGAGATCGTTGCAAAGTTTGGCGGCAATCTGTGGTCGTGTGAAATGGATCATTCGCCGCTCGACGTCGTCGCATGGCACGGCAACTACGCTCCGTACAGATACGATCTGAGAAGATTCAACACGATTGGCAGCATCAGTTTTGATCATCCCGACCCGAGCATCTTCACCGTTTTGACGTCGCCGTCGGGCGAAGCCGGCGTCGCGAATTGTGACTTTGTGATCTTCCCCGACCGCTGGCTCGTCGCCGAAAACACATTCCGCCCGCCGTGGTATCACCGCAACACGATGAGCGAATACATGGGCCTGATCTACGGTGCTTACGACGCCAAGGAATCCGGGTTTGTCCCCGGCGGTGGCTCGCTTCACAACCAAATGTCCGCCCACGGCCCCGACCTTGACGCTTTCGAAAAAGCATCGAATGCCGATCTCAAGCCGCAAAAACTCGAGGGCACGATGGCCTTTATGTTCGAATCTCGCTACATCATCCGCCCGACGCGCTTTGCGATGGAATGCCCGCAACTGCAAAAAGACTACGGCGACGTGTGGCAGGGATTGAAGAAGAATTTTACGTCGAAGTAGGACGACAGTTTCAGTTGCAACATCGCAGCTAAGCGAAACGTAGGTGATCAAATGTCTGAAGATTCAATTGTTAACAGCTCGAGCGTAAAGGACTCGATCCCGACCGAAGTCGGCATCAAAGCAGCCGAGCTTGTCTCACAGATAGCTGACGACAACGACATTGCAATTGCACTCGCCGGCGGCATTGCGATGCACATTTACGGTTTCACTCGCGCAACGACGGATGTAGATATGTTAGCGAAATCTGTTCTGCCGCTCGAAGCTAAACGGCCAATCGATTTTGGCGGCGAAGGTTATGACATCGAAGTCGAGAATAGAACTGTTCCGGTTGATGTGATCGTCCGCGATGACAAATTGTCAAAAATCTATCAGGCCGCATTGGCCCAAGCAAAAGTCACTGATTTTGGAACTAAGATCGTGTCACCAGAATGGCTCGTTGTAATGAAACATTTCTTACCGCGTGCAAAAGACAAGATTGATCTGACGTGGCTTTTGCAGGAAGACGGTTTGGTAGACAGAGAACTCATTCAAAAGAATCTTGTCGAAGCCGTCGGCGAAGACGCCGCCTTTTATGTAGTTTCCAATCTTGAAAGCGACTACTCATATGCGGATTTTCTCAAAGCACGAGAAAAAGGGAAAAACGGTTGAAATTGGTCTTGTTCTTTCGTCTTACGCGCTTCGCGATGGAATGCCCGCAACTACAAAAAGATTACGGCGACGTGTGGCAGGGTTTGAAGAAGAATTTTAAAGTATGAGGAAAGTCCTAAGAACATTTTTTCTTTTTTGTTTTGTAGGCCTTTTTGCATCGGTATGCTTTGCCGATCTTCCAGCGCCTCCCGTGCCATACGTCGTGACCTCAGCAGACGGCAGCCACTACTTCAAAATGGTTCCATATGAACAAGGACGTCTGGAACAAAGCTAAGTCTAAAGGAACGCTCTATAAAGTACGCTCTGGAAAAGACAAAGCTCTCTACACGGTTTCCGGTTGGTACTCATACCAAGTTTTCATCTCGAATGATGGAACACATTTGATACGCATGGGCGATTGGCCGAGCGGACGACCGAAAAAGGAAGACTTGGCCTTAGCGTTCTACGTTAACGGCAAGGAAATAAAAAGGCACAGCACGCTGGATATGCTCAAAGAACCAAGCAAAGCTCCGCGAAGCATTAGTCATTATAGGTGGTTAGAGAGTGTGGATGCCTCTTATATTCCTTACGAGATGTTCTCTGTTCTGACGGTCGAGAAAATAAAGATCACATTCGATATCACTACTGGCGAGATTGAATTCACCGAACCGGCAAAAGCCTCAGAATCAAAATAGTTGGAAAAGGAAGAATTCAAATTCAACAGCATGTCCGACAAGGGCGAAGTGTCGGCAATTCTTATTCGACCGAAAAGTGCGACGCATCTGCTTGTTTTCGGTCACGGGGCCGGAGCCGATATGCGTTCATCGGCGATGCAGAATATAGCTGAGGCCCTTGCGAATCAGCGGATCGCTACGTTTCGTTATAACTTTCCTTTCAAAGAACACAGCCGCGGCGGTGTGGATTCGCCAAAGGTTGCGACCGCGACGGTGCGTGCGGCGGTCGCTGAGGCGAGACGGCTCGAACCGAAGCTGACGCTGCTTGCGGGCGGGCATTCGTTTGGCGGCAGAATGACGACGACCGCGCAGTCAGAGTCGCCGCTCGATGATGTGACGGGACTCGTGCTTTTTTCGTTTCCATTGCACGCGCCGAATCGACCCGATAATTCGCGTGCAGAACATTTGGGCGTGATCAAGATTCCGATGCTCTTTTTAACCGGTACGCGCGACGCGCTAAACGATCTCACTCTATTTCGTCCGGTCATAAAGAAGCTGCAAAAGCGCGCGACGCTTCACTTGCTCGACACCGCAGATCACAGTTACAAGATTCTCAAAAAGACACGCACGTCGGACGAAGACGTTTTTGCCGAGATGGCTCACGTTGCACGCAGTTGGACACATTCGTTGTAGAATAATAATCAAATCTTTGAAGGCGACATTGCGATCTTTGCGTCTTTTGCGGGAAACGGATTTATCTCCCGCAAAGCCGCAAAGTCCGCAAAGAAAACATTTGTTTTATGTGCAGGAATATCAAAACGCTATTTAATTTCGAGCCGCCGGCGACAACCGATGAGGTGAATGCATCGGCGTTGCAATTTGTGCGTAAGCTGTCGGGTTTTAACAAACCTTCGAAGGCGAACGAAGAGGCTTTCAACCTCGCGCTCGAAAGAGTTTCGGCCGCCGCACAAGAGATGTTGAATTCGCTTGTGACAAACTCGCCACCGCGTGACCGGCAAATCGAGGCAGAACGTGCGAAAACGAGAGCGGCCCTGCGGTTTGGCTCACAATCTTAAAAAATAGGGAGAATGAATGAATCATAAAAGCTTAGAAGGAAAAGTCGCAATCATCACGGGTGCGACCGGAGGTATCGGTGAAGCGACAGCGAAGCGATTCCTTGAGGAAGGAGCAAGCGTAATGCTCGTCGGGCGTTCGGCAGAGAAACTTGGCGAGACACGTCAGCGCCTTTCGGGTTTTGACAATCTGGCGACCTCGGTCGCAGACGCAACTGATGAAAAAGCGACGGCTGCTGCGGTCGCGGCGACGGTCGACGCTTTTGGCGGCGTAGATATTCTGATCGCGAACGCCGGCACCGAAGGAAAAATTGCTTTAATCGAAGACCAGACAGTTGAGAACTTCGAAGACGTTCTGCGTACAAACGTCATTGGTGTCTGGCTTTCAATGAAGTATTGCGTCGAGCCGATGAAAAAGCGGGGCAGTGGTTCGATGATCGCGATCTCGTC
>JANOGL010000408.1:0-6871 GCA_031405985.1 Acidobacteriota bacterium
CATGGGTACTCAAGGAAGTACAGCTGGGCACGAGTATTTTGATCGTTTACGGCAGGGAAAGGCGACAGGTCGCCAAGATTGTACCAGTCAAGACTTCGGTAATTGCAAGGAAACGGAAGCCCGAAGTGGTAAGCGCTACTAAAACATGACAGCAAAGATCGCGGCATTTGTAATTACCCTTTTGATCAACATCGCGATTGGCGTTGTCGTCTTGTCGATCCTTGTGATCTCGTTGAACGGCTTTAGCGCAAGATCCGGGCAAGCCGCGCTGATCACGTATATCGTGCTCGCCGTCGTCGTCACGATATCGATGAGTCTTGGTGCTTTTTTGCTAACGGGTTATTTGATCAGGCGGGAATTCAGCAGTGCGGTCGCCGCCTTGATCGCCGTGCCGGCTTTCAGCGTTGTCGGGGTTGTCCTCAAGGTCGTGTGCGTTTTTATAGCAATTTTGATAGCCGAGTTTGTGCGCGTAAACTTTTAGCTTGTGATCGATAACTACTCAGATTTTTGGGACTTTTATGTGCGGGAACACTCGAAACCGCTGACGCGCGTTCTGCATTTTGTCGGAACGTCGCTTGGGCTGATTTTGCTTGCGTGGCTCATCCTTCGAGGTACGTGGTATTACTTTCCACTCTGTTTCGTCGTCGGTTACTTTTTCGCGTGGGTTTCGCATTTTGCGATCGAAAAAAACAAGCCCGCGACCTTCAAACATCCGCTTTGGTCGTTTATCTCCGACTACAAAATGATGTGGTATATGATCACGGGCCGCATGACGCGTGAGGTTGAGCGCGTCAATGGCAATCAACAAGAGGCAAGAATATGAAAACGCAAACCTTGGTTCTGGCAACAATAATCGCTGCGGCCGCAGCTTTAACTTTTGGCGACATCGTCCAAGCGGACAAACTCGGGCACAAGAAACAGACTTTTGTGAGGACCGAGAATTATCCTCGGCCGCCGTATTCGGGGGCGACATATTACATTTACGAACGCGACGGCAAAGTCATTTGCACAAAGCTCGAGGTTTGCAATAAGTTTGGCGACTGCGAAAAGACCTACAAAAAAGGCAGCTTCAAAGAGGACCTCGATATCGAGACCGGCGAGCCATACGGCAAGACAGATGCGGTTCTCATTCCCGCGTCCAAACTGCGTAAGCACGTTTGCCTCACAAAATTTAAGCTCATCAAATGATCTAAGTTTTCGTCTTTTCGCGGTAAGATAGGGAACATGGCGAACGATCTCGTAAATCCTGACGCGCTTGGGTCGACGATTGAGTTTCTGACAGCGATGGTCACGCCGGCGTTGTTGATCTCGGCGACGGGTTCGCTGGTGCTCTCTACATCGACACGACTGGGGCGCGTTGTTGACCGTGTGCGACAGTTAGAAGACCGCCTCAGCGAACTCATTTATCTCGAAGACAAGAATGATGTGCCACTCTACGACAAACGTGTCGAAGTGATAGTCGATCTGCTCGACAAGGTTACGAGCCGCTCGCGCATCTTGCAGCGTGCGATGGAGGCCTTTTATTACGGGCTTGGTTTCTTTGTTCTGACGAGTGTGACCATCGCGATCGCGGCGTTCTTTAGCACCTATCGCTGGGTGCCGATACCGATCGGTATCGTGGGTATTATGTTTCTGTTTTGGGGAAGCATGTTGATGCTGCGCGAGACACGCATGGCGACGGCAACCGTCAATACCGAAATGGACTTTACGTGGGAACTTGCACGCAAAGTCGCGCCGAAAGAGGTCGCGAGTAAATATTCGCCCAAAGGCAAAAGCAAAGGTATGAAGCCTGCAAAGATAAAATCCAAAGAGTGAGACTAACCACAGATGGACACAGATAAACTCAGATTTTGGTTGAATTAATATCTGTATTCATCTGTGTTAATCTGTGGTTGATTTTCTTATGGCTATTTTTGGCGACAAATTTGAATGCACACGCTGCAGCGGCAAAGGCGACAAACTCGCGTTTGCGCCTATACCGACAGAGCTCGGCCAGCGCGTATTTGACGAGATCTGTCAGGGATGTTGGAAAGAGTGGCAGACAAAACAAATGCAGCTCATTAATCACTTCGGTCTAGATGTATCGAATCCCGACTCGCACGACTTTCTTTTTGACAACATGAAGATCTTTCTCTTTAACGAAGGCGTCGAGCTCACGCAGATCGACACCTCGCAAGAAGGAAAGGTTAATTGGTAAGTCAGAACCGCCTACGGTAGTGGGCCGTTTAAGTTGCGCGGTCTTCGACATTAAACCACCCGCTACCGCAGGTGGTTCTGACTACTTCTTCTCAAACTTCAGCGACGCCGAGTTCATGCAATAACGTAATCCTGTCGGCTCTGGCCCGTCGTCAAAGACGTGGCCGAGATGCCCGCCGCAGCGGCTGCAGACGACCTCGGTGCGAACCATGCCGTAACTCGTATCTTTAATGTCAGTTACGTTTTTTGCGTTCACCGGCGCGTAAAAACTCGGCCAACCCGTGCCGCTCTCGAATTTTGTCGTCGAGCTGAAAAGTTTCAGGTGACAAGCTCGGCAGTAATAATCGCCGTCGTCGTGGTTGTCCGCGTACTCGCCCGTGCCGGCATTCTCGGTGCCTTTTTCGCGCAGGATGTGGAACTGCTCGGGCGTGAGTAGCGATTTCCATTCGGCCTCGGTCTTAACAATTTTTTTACCGTCAAAAACTTCTTCATTCGATTTCGCAGCTTGCACCTCGCCTTCGGCAAGCAATGTTTTGATGACCTTCTCTTGCATGTCGTAATTACCTTCGCCGAGTTGCTTGTAGCGGATTCGCCCTTGTTTATCGACTATGAAGATCGTCGGCCACGCGTTGACGCCGAAGGCGTTCCAGTTTTTCATGTCGTTGTCGATCAGGATCGGATATTTGATCTCGTGTTTATTGACGGCGGCGGCAATGTTCTCGAACACCTTTTCGCGCTCGAATTCGGGTGATTGAATGCCGATGACCGTCAATCCTTTGTCGCGGTACTTCGCATCAAAACCCTTTACGGCGGGCAGCGTGTTAATGCAGTTGTAACAGCCGAACGTCCAAAACTCGATGAACACGACGCGGCCTCGCAAACCCTCAAGCGTAATCGCGTCGGAGTTTAACCACTTGCCTTCGATGAGCGAGGGGGCCGTCTTTGCTTTCGCCGCTGAGATAAACGCATCTTCGGAGTCGGCAGCGACCGTTTCATCAACCTCGATCCCGGCGACGGATGTTTCATCGGTCGAGACGACCGGCGACGTCGCAACAGACTCAGACGACGCGAGCCGCGAACAACTGGTCGCAAAAACAACGTGAAAGACTGCAAAAACCGCGACTAAACTTAAGTACTTCATAATTATTACCTTATCAAACAAAATCAATACTCCGTGCATATATCTAGTTCGTCTGTCGCTTTATTCCGGTTTCGTTGCTTTTATCGTTCTGAAACTAAATAATCAGGGAATACGAAATGACTGACAAGGAATTACTGTTTGTAATGGCAAAACAGCTTGAGAGAAAACATTCGCTCGCGACCAGATGGATGCACTGGATCAACTTTCCTTTGCTTGTCGTTTTGATCTGGAGCGGGCTGCTCATCTACTGGGCAAGTCCGGTTTACGGTATTTGGATCGGGAGCTATGAGTTGTTTCACTTTTTTCCAGCTTGGTTTAACGAGGCGCTTGGGTTGCCGTTTCGTCTCGCCGAAGGCCTCCAGCTGCATTTCCTTTTTATGTGGTTGTTCGCGGCGAACGGCGTCGCGTATGTTTTTTACACGATTTTCTCAGGCGAATGGCGCTCGATCGTGCCGATTCCAAGCTCGCTAAAACGCGCCGTCCGGGTTGCTCTACACGACGCGCATATTCTCAAAACCAAACCACCACAAGGTAAATACAACGATGCTCAGCGAATCGCATATACAAGTGTGATCGTGATGGGCGCGCTGTCGTTGCTGTCCGGTCTCGCGATCTACAAACCGCTGCAGCTCGCATGGCTGACCGCGATGTTCGGCGGCTATCAGTGGGCGAGATGGCTGCATTTTTGGCTGACGATAGTGTTTGTTACATTTTTTGTCGTGCATATTGTTCAGGTAATTCTCGCCGGTTGGAGCAATTTTCGATCGATGATTACAGGCCACGAGATCGTCGACGCCGATGACACAACGCCGTCGCAAGGAGAGGCAGAAGCATGAGCGAAAAAGAGAACGAAGTTTTATTCGAGAAAGTCCGCGAATTTAATACCGACAATCGCGAAGACGACACGAACACCGCTAAAATATTAGGTGAGAAGAGACACTTGTCCGAACCTTTGAGTGCTGACGAAGCTCGTCGTCGGATGTCAGCGTCGTCACGCCGCGGGTTTATTGTCGGCGGCGCGGCTGCTCTGATCGGGGTGTTCGGCTGGCGCTGGATGCCCGACGACACAAAGTACAAACTGCTGCGCAGCACGTTCGAGTTTAACGAACGTGTCAGCCAGCTATTCTACAAACCGTCGCGTCTCGCACCCGAATTTGCACGATCGCAGATCACAAGACCTAACCGCGTTAACGGCGATCTCGGAATGACCGGCGAATTCGACGCGACAAGTTGGCGGCTCGCCGTCGGCGGCCTCGCAAACCGCTCGGACGACCTCATTCTCACGCTCGATGACATCAAACAACTGCCGCGAACCGAGATGACGACCGAATTTAAGTGCATCGAGGGCTGGAGCACGATCGTCAATTGGGCCGGCATCAGGTTTTCGGACCTTGTCGCAAAGGTCATGCCCGAAATCTCGCTTGATAAGTTGCCGGCATACGTCTCGATGACAACGCCCGACAAAAACTATTTCGTCGGTTGGGACATCGAGTCGATCATGCACCCGCAGACGCTGCTCGCATTTGAGATGAACGGCGAACCGCTCCCGCCCGAGCACGGTGCGCCGCTGCGGCTTGCATCACCGACCAAATATGGCATAAAACAGATCAAGCGCATTGGCAGAATTGAATTCACCGCCGTCAGGCCGCGTGATTATTGGGCCGAGAGCGGTTACGACTGGTATGCGGGCCTTTAGTTGACGAGCTTTTCAAAAAATGGAGCAGAGAGAGTCTGAGCTCAATTTTATTAACGAATATTTCGACGCCGACGCGCCGATTCGTGCCGATGTTTTCGACCACCTGCTCGCCGACGGCTGGCGACATTTTGGCACGTACTTCACACGCTACAATCTTGGTATTCACAAAGATGAAGTTCGTCAGGTGCTTCCGCTGAGAGTGCGGCTGCGAGATTTTCGCCTGTCGAGGAGCCAGACTCGTGTTCTAAATAAAAATCTCGATATCGATGTCGCGATCACCGCACCGGCAATCTCGAAAAAAGTTGTTCATCTGTTTGAGCGTCACAAACAGCGATTTACAGATCACGTGCCTGAGACGATCTACACGTTCATTTCGCGGCACTCAAAAATTCCGACGGATCTTTATCAACTGACTGCCAAGCTTGACGGCAAGATCATAGCGGTTAGCTTTTTTGATCGCGGTGTTGAGAGTGTCTCAGCGATCTACGCCTGTTTTGAACCGAACGAAGAAAAACGCAGCCTCGGTGTTTTCACGATGTTAAAAGTTATCGAGTGGGCGACCTCGCATGGCATGCTCTACTACTATCCCGGTTACGCTTATGTCGGACCGTCGTTTTACGATTACAAAAAGCGATTTGCGGCGCTCGAGTGCTTCGACTGGCGCGGCAGCTGGAAAAACTTTAAACGCTGAGATCGCAGAGCACGCTGAGCAAAAACCACCTTATTATTTCTTCTCTCTGCGGCTTTTGCGTCCTCTGCGTTAAAGGTTCTTCGTCCACGCAATATATTTTTTTGAATCGAACTTTTTACCCGTGCTGTGGCTAGCCATGTAGCGGATCGTGCCGAAAACGGGCCGCTCGAACCACGGACGATCGTGTTTGCCAAAGCACCACAAGATGCCCGCGTAGCTATTCGGATTGCGGCCGTCGAGACAGTATTTATTGTTGAGATGCACTAAGGTCTCGAATGCAACCTCGTAACTCGGCGACCACGCGATCACGTTTTTGCCCCACAGCATTCGCACGTAATTGTGCATCTCGCCGGTTCGAACCATCTCACGTTGCGCGGCATTCCAAAGTTCGTCGTGCGTTTCGGCAGCCTCTAATTGTTCCAATGAATAGAGATACTGGCGTTCGTCGCCAGCGTGCTCGCGCATGGTTTTGTGCACCCAATCCGGCAAAGCCGTAAGCGAATCGTGGTTCGCATTGAAGTGCGTCATGTTGTACGACAGCTCGCGGCGGATGATCAACTCTTCGAGATAGGCGTCTTTTGACTCTTGCGGAGCATCCGCGTTGCGCACGGCAAGCGCGATCTCTAGCGGCGACAAAAAACCAAAATGTAAGTAAGAGGATAGCCGCGAGGAGCCGTCACGGTCGGGCTTGCTGCGCGCTTTGTCATAATCGCCCAAAACTTCATCGACAAATTTTCTTAAACGCGCGCGTCCGTTCGTCGTCCCGCCATGATACATCTGTGACGGCACAACCGTGTGATCGATGTCGCACTCCGAGACGAGTTGTGAAATATTTTCCGAAGTTACAACGGTCTCAAAGTCGCAATCCAGATCGATATCGAGGCTGGAACATTCTACTGTTTCGTTGTCGAGCGGCACCAGATAATGATCGAGCAGCTTGTTGATCTTCGGACGGATCGTGTATGCGGCGTAATTCTCCTTGTCGAATTTCGACATCGGAATCACGCCGTTCGAATCGACGGCGTGAACCGCGATGTCGGCACGCGCGGCGATGCGGCGGTTGTGTTCGGGAATGATAAAGCACGGAAAATCATCGGTTACGATCAAGGCTGCGTCCCGTGCGAGTGCTGCGACGGTGTTTTTTGGC
>JANOGL010000459.1:0-7798 GCA_031405985.1 Acidobacteriota bacterium
CCTGCGCATTTGTCTCGACGCCGACGACGATTCCCGCGTCATTTTTTTTCCTCAACGTTTCATCGTAAGTTTGCTTCGCCGAACTGTACCGCTCCTTGATGCCTTCAAGTTCGACACGAACGCTCGGAACTGCTGAAAAGCGCGCTACGAGAGCAGCGACCTCGCACGAGTTCTGACCTCGCTCGACATCTTTCTGACCCAGCTGCTGCTCGATCTGGCGAATTTCGGACTGAATTCGTTCGTTGTCGTTCTCTAAACTTTTCCTCTGAAGCTCGCTCTTACGCTGCGTCACAGTTGTCGCCGTGCTGACGATCCTGTCCGCGCTCTTTCGTAAGTTTTCGAACTCTTCATTTACGCGTACGATCTCGCTCTGCTTCGCGACGACCGCTGGATGTTTTGGTTTGTAAACTTTGAGCAGGTTGTCGAGCTGTGCGTTGAGGTCGGCACGTCGTTTCATCAATTCGCCGTAAGCTACCGTATTTTCGGGGTTTGAGGCGGTACGGGCGGCGTCCTGCGTTTCCTTTTCACCGTAATCCTCGATGATGCGCATCTGGCGGTTGTTCGCGGCGATCGCATCGCTGAGACGTCCTTTCTGCATGATCAACATTTCTTTTTCTTTGCTGATCGTGTCGTCACGCTGACGCAAACCCGATAGCTGCGATACCAAACCTTGCTCCGACTCGGGCAGAGTCGAGACGTTCTGCATCATGATGTCGAGGCGTTGTTTTTCGAGATTATCGAGTGCTTCTTTCTTCTCCGAAAGCTGTGTTTCGAAAAGCCTGTTTGTCGATTCTGCGATCTCGGTCGAGGTCTGCACCTGTGCGTTTACATACTTGCTTGCAAGCTCTGCCGTGACATTGCGTGCGGCTTGCGGATCGCGGTCACGATATCTGAGTCTGAACGCCGCGACTTTTTGTTCGCCGGTTTCTTCGAGTTCGACCTTGATGTTTTTGTACATCTTCTCGATGATCAGCTCCATCGGCACGCCCGAACCGCGTTCTGATTTATAGAGATCGTATTTTTGTACCATCGGTTCGAGCGACGAACGGCTCAGGACTTCCTGGTTGATCGTCGAAAGCCGCTGCGAAAGATCTTCGCTAGAGAGAGCTTGCACCAAATTCGATGAGATCGTCGGCGGTTTTACAGTGAGCAGCGTGCTTGATTCGTAAATGCTCGGCAGACGATAAACGACGTAACCGATCGCCGTCGTCAACGTGATCATCGGCAGCAGAATCAGCCACTTTTCGCGCTTTAACATCGCGACAATTTCACCGGGTTTTCTTTGTCTGAATTCAACACTCATCGTTATCCGACCTCAGCTTTCTTCCGTATTTCCTCTTTTTCTTTCACTTCTTCGCCGCGTGCGAGCAGCCAGCGACCCATCACAGCAACCGCTACAAGGGCGACGCCAAACGCCAGCAAACCCAACGATTCAGGTATCGAGACGAGCATCATCTCAACTGCGGCAAGGTCGGCAAATGTGAAGAAAATAAACATCTTTCTACTTAGAGGCTCGCGAGAACGTCCTTTGCCTCAGTAACTTCTCTTTGCGACAGCGCATTTGCGAATTTTAACGACAACTCGACTTCACGACGCGCCGATACCTTGTCGCCGGCCTTCGCCAGTGCAGCACCGAGCCGCACGCGATAACCTGCGTTCGGAGCCGTGCCGTTTTTCTTCGCAATCGATTCGTCGAGTGCGACCGCCTTTTTCGATTGCTCGACGGCGGGCGAGATCAAGCCTTTCTTCAAATAAACGTAAGCAAGCGTGTCGTAGAAACCGGCGACGTTCTGATTTTTGCCGACGGCCATCGTCGCAAGCTGCAGGGCTTCGTCGAGATTGCCGCTATTGTCAACGATCAGCCACGCGAGATTATTCGCCGCGATAGGCGACTCAGGCGTAATTTCGAGAGCCTTGCGATACGCTGCTTCGGCGGCGGCGATGTTACCGCGACCATCTTCTAAAATTCCCAGCATCGTATAAACTTGCGCCGATGCGCGTTTTTCTAGAACTTTGCCGTACTGAGCGACCGCCTCGTCGATTCGATTTTGTTCCGCGAGCAAACTGGCATAGGCCGAATAGGCGGGCAGATAGGTTTCGTCCAATGCGATCGCCGTCGTCAGTTCTTTTTCCGCCGCCGCCGAATTTTTTTCAGCCAAGAAAACCGTTGAACTCAAATAACGAAGAGCGGCGATAACGTCGGCGCGACCTGCGTTTGCCGCGATGAGATTTTCGAGACGCGAGTGAGCATTCGCGGTCTGCTGAAGGCGAATCGACGACTGGACAATACCGCTGATCGCATCGAAATTACGAGCATCCGCGACGAGAGCGCGTTCATAAAGTGTGATTGCGGCGGCGTTATTTTGTTCTGCGACAGAGACCTTTGCGAGATTGACCATCGCAGCCGAAGAACGCGGCGACATTCGCGTAACTTCGGTCAGATCGATCTTTGCATCAAGCATTTTGCCGAGGTCGAGATTCGCCAACCCACGCGACGACAACGCACGAATTCGCACATCCTGTAGCTCCTCCGGGCTAGCGCTCTGATTCGGAACGGCGGAAGCAACCTTGCCGAGCAAATCGTTCGCCGTGCGAAGCGCATTCTGCGAATCGCCCGTTGCAAACGCGGCTTCGATCTTTAGCAGACCTGTTTTGAGATAGGTCGGATGATATTTTTCGAGATCACCAATGAAGGCATTGGCCTGATCGGTCTGGCCGAGTGAGATGCGAGCTTGCGCGATCGAGAAAAGAGCGTCGCGGCGGCTCGGAAACTTTTTAAGAACTTCTTCGATATCTTTCACCGCCTCATCAGCGTTGTTCTCCTGCATTCGAACACGCGCACGCAGCATAAGAGCCTCGGTGTCGGCGTCGTTGATCTCAAACAACGCGTTCAGGTGCTCTTCGACTTTTGCGGTTTCACGAAGTTCAAGATAAATTTCGCTCGCCGTGTAACGCGCAAGCACGTATGTCGGAGCCTCAGCGAGAATTTGTTCGAGGGTCGCGATGGCATCCGTTGTTCGCGTCGCTTTGTGATAAAAGCGTGCGAGCACGAGACGGCTTTCGGGACTGTTCTCCTGAACTGTGACGAGATCGAGATAAGCGCGTTCGGCTTTTTCGAGCTGGCTACTTGTTACAAAAAACTCAGCGATTGCCTCTCGAGCCTCGATGCTCGCGGCATCGATTGCAACGGCCTTCTGAAATTGCTCTTCAGCCTCGGCGTCACGGTCAGCGTAGGTCAGAAAGCGGCCGTATTCCGTGTAACCTGCTACGGCAGCAGGATTCGCAAAGACGCCGCGTTTGATGGCTTCTTCAGCCTCGACCGGCTTTTCGCGAGTCATGTAGAGGCGTTCGAGGCTGATATAGGAATCGATCCGAGTCGGGTCGAGACCGATGGCTTTGTTGACCTGATTGACCACGTCGGCATCGGGCTTGCCCTGAGCAGCCATGATCGAGGCGGTCAGAATGTGGCCTTCGATAAAGTTAGCATCAGCTTCGAGGATCTCGTTGCGAAGCTTTTCGGCCTCGGAGACCATTGGTGGCTGCATCAATAAAAAGTAGCTGCCGAGCTTAGCCTTAGCCGCGAGATTTGCATCGTCGTACTCAACGGTTTTACGCAGTTCGTCGAGCACGTCATTAAATTGACCG
The DNA here is from genome assembly GCA_031405985.1 of Acidobacteriota bacterium. Classification (GTDB taxonomy): domain Bacteria; phylum Acidobacteriota; class Blastocatellia; order Pyrinomonadales; family Pyrinomonadaceae; genus OLB17. Next base: position 3,646 of record JANOGL010000459.1, read on the forward strand.
AGATGTTCATAAGTGCGCGCCAGGCCCCAGTGCGCCGCCGAAGAATCGCTATCCGACTCAGCCGCAGAGCGAAACTGCATCAACGCGTCGTGAAATTTACGTTTTTTGAGATATTCTTCGCCCTTTGCCAAAAACGTCGCTGTCGAGTGACCGCACGCCGTAATAATGAGGCTAAGACAGAGGAACAGAGCAAGGTGGGCGAAGCGAAACGCAAGATTTTGGCACTCTCGGTTATACATATCGTTAGAATTACTTTGCGTTTTTGAGCATTTGTCACCGGCCGGAGCACGAACCTATGTGACTTTTGATCCAAAAAACGCTGATAAAACCGAAGTTTTATCGACCTTTGGGAAAAAGAGTCAATGGGAGCGGGATTTCAGAAAATTTTGCTCGAAAACTGCGGTTTCTTCAGGGCAGGAAATTGCTGGTTCGAAAACGTATAATGTGGTAATTTTTGACTATCAGTTATGAAAGTCGCGCGCCTTCTCTTGCTCGCTTTGTTTTTTACCGGCGTTGGTCTGGGAACGGTCCGCCAGGTCGCTGCAAAGGATGAATGGATACAGGTTCGTTCTAAGAACTTTTTTCTGATAGGCAATGCTTCGGAAAAAGATATCCGAAAGGTCGGAACGCGGCTCGAGCAGTTTCGCGAGACATTTCGGCTATTGCTCAAAAATGCAAATCTTACATCGCCGATACCGACCAACGTCGTAGTCTTTAAGAGCGATTCTTCGTATAAAAATTTCAAACCGAAGCGCGCCGACGGTAAGATCGACACGTTTATCGCCGGTTATTTTCAACCCGGTGAAGACGTTAATTATATAACTCTCTCGACCGAGGGCGAGGACGCCCGGACATACGAGACGATCTTTCACGAGTATGTTCACTTTATTGTCGATACGAATTTTGGCAAATCCGAAGTCCCGGCTTGGTTCAACGAAGGTTTGGCCGAATATTACTCGACATTCGAGATCGAAGATAATCAAGAAGTAAAACTCGGCTTGCCGCAAAATAATCATCTTGATCTTCTGCAGCAAAACAAACTGATGCCGCTCGACCAATTGTTTGGGGTTAGTAATTACCAGCTTCATCAGACCGGCAGCCACTCGCGCAGTATCTTTTATGCGCAGAGCTGGGCGTTGATTCATTATCTGATGCAGAACGGCAAGAGCGATGGGCTTGGTAGATTCTTAGGGCTTTTGCTTAAGAACGTGCCGGCTGATAAAGCGTTTCAAGACGCATTCCAGACCAATTACAGCAACATGGAAAATGAGCTTCGAAAATATGTCGGCAAGAGCAGCTTTCGATACAACATTTTGACTTTGAGTAAGAAGATGACCTTCGACGCCGACATGCAGACGTCGCCGCTCTCTGAAGCCGCGAGCAACGCGTATCTCGGCGACTTGCTTTATCACACTAATCGAGCTGACGATGCCGAGCCTTTTTTGATCAAATCGCTCAATCTCGATGCTACGTCAAGCATGGCGAACACCGCTCTCGGCATGGTGAAGATAAAACAGCGGAAGTTTGACGAAGCAAAAACGTTTCTTGAAAAAGCGATCGCCGTCGACCAAAGAAATCATAATGCTTTTTATCAATACGCGTATTTGCTAAGTCGCGAAGGCCGCGACGAGTTCGGCTTTGTCCAGCGTTTTGATCAAGCAAACGCCGCAAAGATGCGCGAGGCGCTTCGCAAAGCAATCGCAATCAATCCTGCGTTCACCGAGAGTTATGAGCTGCTCGCATTCGTTGCTCTTGTTAATAACGAGGAACTAGACGACGCGGTAACGCAGCTAAAGACAGCATTAAGGTATCAACCGGGCAATCAGCGGTATGCTCTTCGTATCGCCGAAATTCTCCTTCGCCAGAAAAACTATGCGGAAGCACTAGCAATCGCCGAAAAGATCGCACGCACGTCGGACGACTCGGAAACTAAAAGACGCGCGGACGAGTTGTTATCGCAGATTGCGACGCACAAAGAATACGAAGACCGCAAATCGGCCGAGATCAAACGGCTGGAAGCTCTCGCCGCAAACAGCGGTTCGACGTTTAGGCGATTCGAGTCGCCAAGACCTCTGACCGAAGCTGAAGTCGCTCGCCAACAGGAGATCGCCCGCCTTCGCTCGATCAACGAAGCTTTGTATAAAAATGCCGAAGCCGAACAGCGCGCGATCGGTCGTCTGCAAAAGATCGAATGTAAATCGAAGCAGATCTTTTACACCGTCAAAACCGACAGCGAGACCTTTGTCGTGACAAGCAAAGATTTTGACAGTTTGGTGCTCAAGGCTCTCGATCCTGCGGCGGTAGATATTTCGGTCGGCTGTGACGCGAAACTTGCCGACTTTACTGCAGTGCTGACATATAAGAATGTTTCATCCGCAAAAAGCGGTGTTCGCGGCGAGCTGGTGGCAGTTGATTTTGTCCCGACGGATTTTCGATTTTTGACTGCGGAAGAAATGAAAGGAGCAACATATATTGTTTACGAACAATCCAGCGAAGGTCAGCGTCCGCCTGGCGACACGCAGCGTCCGCCGACCATGGTTGAAAACATGCCAGCCGATCTCGACGCTCGCCGGCGAAACGCGATCATGCAAGCTCTAAGAGACGCCGTTCGCAAACCGCTCGCGGATGAGAAACGCGACATCGGCTATCTCGAAAAACTTGAATGCAGCAACAAGAAAATTTTCTTTCAGCTTCGCACCGCAAATGGCGTCGTTAAATTGCTAGATTCATCGCCCGAATCGGTCAAGATCAGTTTTTACACGCCTGACCTCGGCGGACTGCAGATAGGTTGCGGCATGAAGGCGGTCGAGTTTCCGGCCGTGTTTACCTACACCGACAAACCGGACTCAAAAACTAAAGCAGCGGGCGAGATCATCTCGCTCGAATTCATGCCAAAAACATTTACATTGGAACCGTGAGTGATTCAAGGAGGTGAGTATGAGTAATTCACAAACAGGCGTGCAGACCGACATGATCGGTGACGCCGATTTTCTAAAGTACCCGACATACAAAGTAGTCAGCGTTTTTTCAGATCATAACAAAGTTGAAGCCGCGGTCAGTGAACTCCGTTCCGCCGGTTTCACGGAGAATGACATCGAGGCGTTTTGCGGTATCGAGGAAGCGCAGAAGGTCGACTTCGAAGACACGAAGCACGGCGTTTGGGAAAATTTGATTCGATCATTCCAACACGTCGCCGATCACACTTTTCTCGAACCGTACGAGCGCCACCTCAAGGCCGGGCATTGCATGATAATGGTAAAAGTCACGAATAACGCGCGAAAAACAAAGGTCGCCGAGATACTACATCATCACACGGGCGAAAAGGTTAACTATTTCGGTCTTTTGACCGTTGGCGAGATAAAGTGAACGAAATTAGCCACGAATGCACGAATAGGATTCTTTATTCGTGCATTCGTGGCGACTTGCCTTCTGACTTGCACAACAGTCGGCACTCTTCTAAAATCCTCACAATCAATAAAATTATGCGAATCAGTATTTTTCTGTCGTTAGTACTCGGTCTCTCGATTTCTGTGCTTGCACAAACACCGTCACCTTCACCAACGCAGGCGCCGCGTCCGGCGGCGACGCCCGATAGGGAAGAGCCGCCCGTTGTGACGAAACACACGATCCGTGCAGGCAGCCGGACACTGAATTACACGACGACGACGGGCTTTATGCCGATAAAGAACGCGGTGAGCGGTGAAACGGAGGCGCGCATTTTCTTCATGGCATACACGCTCGATAGCGCGCCTGCGGGAAGGCCGCTGATGTTTTCTTTCAACGGCGGACCGGGCTCGGCGAGCGTCTGGCTGCATCTCGGAGCATTGGGCCCTCGTCGCGTGAAAATGCTTGACGACGGAATGATGCCGCCGCCGCCCTATGAGATGGAAGCCAATCAGAGCACCTGGCTCACCGAGACGGACATGGTCTTTATCGATCCGGTCGGCACGGGATATTCGCGGGCTACGCGGCCGGAACTCGCCGCCAAGTTCTTTGGAGTCAATGGCGATATCGAGTCGGTCGGCGAGATGATCCGCATGTATCTGGGCCGCAACGAACGCTGGATGTCGCCCCTCTTCCTGGTCGGTGAGAGCTACGGCACGACGCGGGCCGCGGGACTTTCGAATTGGCTTTTCGATCACGGCATCGCCCT
>JANOGL010000461.1:0-3273 GCA_031405985.1 Acidobacteriota bacterium
CGTTTATTACGATGTCGGGTCGCGTAACGAACGCGAGGGCCGCACGGGTTTTGCACATCTCTTTGAGCACATGATGTTCCAGGGCTCGGAAAACGTAAAAAAAGCCGAGCATTTTCAATACATAATGAAGGCCGGCGGCACGATGAACGGCACTACTTCGTCGGAGCGGACGAACTATTACGAAACGCTGCCGGCGAGCCAGTTACCGCTTGCTTTGTGGCTCGAATCGGACAGAATGCGTTCGCTCGCCGTGACGCAGGAGAATCTCGACAACCAACGCGAGGCGGTCAAAGAAGAAAAGCGTCTGCGTTACGACAACCAGCCTTACGGACAAATATTCGACTTGATCAACGAGATGATCTATAAGAATTTTGCCAATTCGCATTCGACGATCGGTTCGATGGAGCACCTTGACGACGCAACTGTCGATGACGTGCAAGAGTTCTTTAGGATCTATTACGCCCCGAATAACGCGGTGCTGGTTTTGTCGGGCGCGTTTGAGATCGATGACGTAAAGTCGTATGTAGAAACTTACTTCGGTGATATTCCGTCGCAGGCTTTGCCGCCCGCGATCGACGTGACAGAACCCAAAGAGGTCGCGGCGACTTATCGCGAGTGGGAAGACAAGCTCGCGCCGTTCCCCGCGTTTCTCATCGGTTGGAAAATTCCGCCGCGACGCACATCAGACTTTTACGCGCTCTATCTCGCGGGCAAAATTCTCTATGACGGCGACAGCTCGCGACTGTATCAGAAGCTGGTGAAGGGCGAGGAAAGCGTGATTCAGTTATTCGGTTTTACTGACGAGCGTCGTGGGCCGTCGAGCATCTTTGTCGGTGCGATCCCGAAACCGGAAAAAGATCTGAGCAAGATTCGAGAAACGATAATGACCGAGATTCACGACCTAGCCGCTCACGGGCCGACAAGCGAGGAGATGGAGAAGATCGAGAATCAACTCGTAAACGACTCGGTGCGGATGCGGCAGTCGTCGATGTCGCGTGCACAGGGCATCGCGGAATTTGCGCTATATGACGGCGATCCAACGTTGATAAATCGTGAGCTTGACGACCTGCTTGCGATCACCGCCGAGCAGATTCGCCACGCTGTCGGCGTTTATCTAAACACCGACAACCGCGCCCTGCTCGACGTAACGCCTGCGGGGCAGGGTTGATTTTCAACGCAAAGACGCCAAGGTGCAAAGACGCGAAGAAAAGTTTTGGCAAGTGATATCTGATTCACATCGATTCTTCATGTCTTTGCGTCTTTGCTCCTTTGCGACTTTGCGCTAAGAGATTTTATGACTCCAGAATTAAAAAAGACACCTCCCTCGCCGCTCGCTCCGGTTGAGTTCGACATTCCCCGACCGTTTAAGACGATGCTCGATAACGGGCTGAACGTCGTGCTCTTCGAAGACAAACGGCTACCGCTCGTAAGTTATCGGCTCGCGTTTCATTCGGGCGATATAAACGATCCTGCGGATCACACAGGTTTGTCGTCGGCAATTGCGTCGTTGCTTACCGAGGGAACAGAGGATTATTCGAGCCGTCAGCTTGCCGAAAAGATCGAACGGCTTGGCGCAGGTTTGTCGGCGAGTTCGTCGGATGATTTTACGATCATCGCGGCATCGTCGCTGTCGCTATACAGCACCGAGATTCTGCACTTGCTGGCCGAAGTTATCCTGCGGCCGACGTTTCCGGAGGATGAACTCGACCTTTATCGTCGAAATACCGTCGAGCATCTCAAATTTCAGCGCTCGCAGTCACCTTTTCTCGCGGGCGAACAGGCCGTGCGGCTTATCTACGGTGATCATCCGTATGCGAAGTTCTCGCCCAACGCCTCCGATATCGAAAAACTCAAACGCGAAACGATGTCGAAGTGTCACGCCGGTACCTATATACCCAACAACGCGATGCTCATCGCTGTCGGCGACGTCGAGCGTGATGAATTTTTGAGTGAGGTCGAAGAACTTTTTGGCGACTGGCAACAAGGTACGTTGCCTTCGGAAAAGTTTGCGTCGCCGCCGACGCGCGACTCACGAACGCTCACGCTCGTAGACCGTCCTGGCTCGGCGCAGTCGAACATCGTGCTTGGCAATCTTGCGATCAATCGCACAGATGCGGATTACTTTCCGGTGCTTGTGATGAATCAGGTGCTCGGCGCCGGAGCGTCGTCGCGTGTGTTTATGAATCTGCGTGAGGAGAAAGGCTACACATACGGCGCTTACACGCGGCTCAACACAAAGCGTCTTGCCGGCGACATCGAAGCGACCGCCGAAGTGCGAAATGAGGTGACGGGCGAGAGTCTCAAAGAGTTCTTTTACGAACTGACGCGCATTCGTGAAACGCCCGTCAGTGACGACGAGCTCGCCGACGCCAAGAGTTTTTTGACCGGCGTCTTCCCGATCCGCGCCGAGACGCAAGAAGGTCTGACGAACCTTATCGTCAATCAGCACCTCTACGGCCTGCCTGAAAATTACTTACAAACTTACCGCGCGAATATCGACGCGGTTACCGTGGGCGATGTAAAACGTGTTGCAGAGGAATACGTTCGTCCCGATGAAATGGGAATCGTGATCGTTGGCGATGCGAGCGAAGTTTTGCCACAGGTTGAGAGTTACGCAGACTCGGTCGAGATCTACGACACAGAAGGAAAGCTGAAAAAGAAATAGCCCACGAAACACCCGAAAGATACTAAAAAAAGAAATTTCCTTATTTCGTGCTTTTCGTGTGTTTCGTGAGCTTACCTCTATGCGGGTTGGACGAATTGAATGATCGCGAAGTCCGCTCCGGACGGATCGGCGACCATCGCCATTCGGCCGACGCCCGGTGCGTCGAATGGCGGAACGCGAACGCTGCCGCCGTTTGCCGTTATCTTTGCAGCGGTTTCGTCTGCATTATCGACCGCGATGTAGGTAGCCCAGTGCGATGGAGCGTCGCCCCAATCATCGCCTTCCATCGACATCATCCCGCCGTGAGCGGTGCCGTCGATGATGATCTCCTTGTAGTCCATCGGCGTTACGGTCGTCTGTTTGGTTGTCCAGCCGAACATCTTTGTATAAAACTCGATCGCGGCGCCGAGGTCCTTTGTTCTAAGTTCACGCCAGCATATCTCGCCGGCTTTTGGAATATTAAATTCAGCCATTGTGCCCCCCTTCCGCCATCTTGAATGTGCAAAACATCGCGCCGGTCGGATCCATTAGAATCGCGAAACGTCCCGTGTTTGGAATGTCGTCGGGTTCTTTGACGACCGTGCCGCCGAGCGTCGCCGCGAGCTTTG
>JANOGL010000469.1:0-8234 GCA_031405985.1 Acidobacteriota bacterium
CGTTGGTTTGGTTTTGGATTTGCTTATCGCCACAACTTTAATCAACAGGATAGAGACACCTTTAATGGCGACCAGACAACCGGCAGCGTTTACTTGAATTGTGTGGCAGGAGCGAACTGCGTGCCTGTTACGACGACGTCTACGAGGGGTGTGCCTGCCGGCTTTGCGCCATCGAGCGATCCCCACGGCTACATAGCTCAATTCTGGATCGGACGCCGTGACAAGCGTTCGGGTCCGATTGAGAACAAACCGCCGTCGGTTGACTCGGTTAACATCAGCGACACGATGATTATGCTTCCGTGCCCTCCAGGAACGAGATCAGCGTCAAACTCGTGTAATGACAACAGAACTGTTGATGTTGCGACCAGAGCAAGCGATCCTGAGAACGATGTTCTTACCTATAACTATACGGTTTCGGGTGGACGCATTGTTGGCCAGGGTGCAAACGTTCAATGGGATCTGAGCAATGCTCAGCCTGGAACATACACGATCACGACAGCTGTCGACGACGGCTGTGGCGTTTGCGGCAAGACGGACACTAAGACTATCGAAGTCAAAGCGTGTCCGGATTGCAGAACGGTATGCGAATGCGTAAGTGTAGGCGTTAGCGGTCCGTCTGGTGTTACTAATCCTGGCGACAGCATGACGTTTACGGCCAATGTTGGCGGTGGCGGTGACTACACCTATAACTGGACTGTTTCCAACGGAACAATTACGTCTGGTCAGGGAACACCGAGCATAACCGTTGCGACGAACAGGGAAATGGCCGGTCAAAACGTGACGGCAACAGTCGACGTTGGAGGTCTGTGTCCGGAATGTCCGAGAACAGCGTCAGAAACTGCTGGCATTCTCGATACTCCGAAATCGACTATTACCGACGAATTCGGTAGTGCGCCAGATGATGACGTCAAGGCACGTGTTGACAACTTCTATATCCAGTTGAACAACAACCCGACTGCTCAAGGCTACATCATCAATTACGGAACGGCCGCTGAGATCAAGAAGCGCAGAGCTCAGATCATGAAGGCGATCAACTTCCGTAAATATGACGCGAGCCGTGTGACGTTTGTCGACGGCCCGAACAATGGAACAGGTATCAATACCAAGTTCTACCTTGTTCCTGCCGGTGCTGACACGCCGCAGCCGTAACTCATAGCTTTGTCCCGTTAATCGGGACAGACATTTCAAAAACGGCCCGGATGGCTCCGCTGCATCCCGGCCGTTTTTTATTGCTTTCAATTTATGGCCCAGTCCTGTAATATGGACAGAGTCGACCACAGGTAATTGATAAATATTTCATCGCAAACCCGGTTCCGCTCTGGCGGCATCAGAGAATTGGCTATTAATTCAAGCCAAACCATCCTGTTTTACTGAATTTCAAATATATGTTGTTCCATTTCAATAAAATCCGCGTCGTCTTTGCCTCTCTCTCGTGTTTTGCAATCTTCTTCGCATCTGTAAATCTCACCACAGCAAACGAAGCCGCCGAGACCTTTAAGAATTGGCAGATAATGGGGCCGAATGGCGGCGACGTTCGCGTCATTACCATCGACCCTAAGGACAAAAACCGTCTTTATATCAGCACGCTCGACGGCCAGGTTCATACTTCGGCAGATGGGGGTCGTTCGTGGCGAATGTTGGTCAATTTGAATAAGCCTGAGCTGATTCTCGACCAGCTCATGGTCGACTCTCGTAATTCGCAGGTCATATACACATCGGGACATCGCCACAAAGCTCCGGGCGGTTTCTTTAAGTCGACGGACGGCGGTGCTACTTGGAAAGAGTCGAAAGAACTCAAAAACGAATCGATCCACGCAATGACGCAATCGACATTCGACCCGAATATTTTGCTCGCCGGCTCGGTCAACGGCGTCTGGATCTCTCAAAACTCGGGCGATAGTTGGCAAAAATTTTCGTCCTCGACGGCACCGGTGAATATCGATTCGCTCGCTATGGACCCGCGAAATCTAAGTACTATGTACGCCGGCACATGGTGGCGAGCGTATAAGACAACCGACGCCGGCAAAAGCTGGCGGCTCATCAAAGACGGAATGATCGACGACTCAGACGTGTTTGCAATCACAGTCAATCCTAAAAACCCGGAATATATTGTTGCTTCAGCGTGCAGCGGAATTTACGATTCGCAAAACGGAGGTGAAAAATGGTCTAAGATTCAAGGCATACCTTCGCAATCGCGCCGCACCCGTGACATCTTGCAGCATCCGTCCGTTCCGGGAACGGTTTACGCCGGTACGACCGAAGGTTTTTGGATGTCGACGAACGGCGGCAAGTCGTGGTCCCTCACAACGCAGCGTAATCTCGAAGTAAATTCAATTGCGGTTCACGCGGACGAGCCGAATCGCGTTTTCATCGGCACAAACAACTACGGCGTGATGGTCTCGAACGACGGCGGACGCAACTTCACGCAGACAAACGGCAATTTTACGAGCCGCTTTACGTACTCGATCACGCCCGACGTGCAGCAATCGAACCGACTTTATGCCGCAACGCACAATACGGCGACCGGCGGCGGGTTTTTCTTTGTCAGCAATGACGGCGGCAGTTCGTGGACGCAGGCGCGCAATCTCGACACCGGCCGCGTGCGAGTCTTTGTTGTGCGGCAGGACACGGCCAACCCGAACAAAATGTATCTTGGCACGAATGTCGGCATGTTTAGCTCGATCGATCGCGGCAATTCATGGACACAGATGGCTGCTATCAGAGTTGTGAAGGCACCTGTAAAGAAAACAGTGCCGGTCAAACGTGTTAAGAAAACTGCAGCGGCCGCGCCGCGCAGTGCTCCAGCACCGGTTTCTGCTCCAGGTATCACAAACAAGGTGCAGGTACTCGAATTGCTGGCGGGCGGCGGTTTGCTTGCCGGAACAGACAAAGGCATATACCGAACGCTCGATCCGGCGAGAGGCTGGGAGAAACTTTCTTTCGGCGCAGGGCTCAATGAGAACATCTTCGCTCTTCACGTCTCGCCGCAGCGCCCCGAGACCATCTGGGCCGGAACGGCGACATCGGGCGTCCTGGTCTCGCATGACAACGGCAAGACATGGGCGAAGACAAACGGAGCGGTCGATAACATTCCCGTTAGCTCAATCGAATCCGACCCAAAACGTCCCGACTACATCTATGTCGGAACGGTGCAGACGTTTTATCTGAGCCGTGATAACGGCCAGACATGGACGCGTCGCGGCGGCAACCTCAGCTTAGGCAATTTCACGAGCATTCTAGTCAATCCAAACAACACGGACGAGATCATGCTGTCGAGTGCACTCGACTCGGATGGCGGCATCTTTATCTCGATCGATGCCGGCAACAAGTGGAAGCGTATTGACAACAAAGACATGAAGCTCGCCAGCCGACGTTTTTGGTCGATGGCGTTCGACCCGCAGGACCCGAATCGCATTTATGCGTCGACACATTCGTCAGGTGTTTATAAGATCGAACGTGCCGCGGTCATAGCTGAAAAATAGGCAAGGTCATTAAAAACGGTCATCAAGCGGCTCGAATCACGGGCCGCTTTTTTGCGCGGTTTGGAATAAGCCAACGCGAATTTTATAATTACTGTCATAGGAGCCATCATTTTGAAGCAAGAGTCAGCCCGCTCGATCAAGTCAGGACAGGCAAACACGCGAGTTCAGAGTCTCTCATTTGCCGAGTTGCCGCATCAGTCAAGGCTCTTCCTCGAATATCTCCACGATCCTTCCGCCGTGAAAGAGTATTATCCAAACGTAACGCCTTCGCCATTGGATGTGGGTAATTTTGCAAGCGAGGTTTTGGCAAATTATAAAACCGACCGCGAACGACTTTGTGATGCGCTCACAGAGATCAATCAGAAGATCGGAGCGAGTGCTAAAACTATCGAAAACATCGGATTCCTGCGTTCCGGCGATACCGTTGCTGTTGTCACGGGTCAACAGGCCGGTCTTTTCACGGGGCCGCTTTATACGATCTATAAAGCTGTGTCGGCGATCAAACTCGCGGATGAGTTACGTGAATCGGGCACGAAAGCTGTTCCAGTGTTTTGGATCGCGAGCGAAGATCACGATTTTGACGAAGTTGCAGAAGTTTATCTTGCGGATAAAAACGGCGAGTTGACTCGATCACAATACAAGCCCGCAAATTATACTCAAAATATCTCCGTCGGCGATGTAAGGCTCGACGCTTCGATAGCGGCGTTCATAAACGATGTGTTTGAGAAACTAGCGCCAACTGAGTTTTCAGCGCAATGGCGCGATTTACTAAAAGAGGCTTATTTCGACGGCATTGGCTTTGGTGAAGCGTTTGCAAAAGCTCTCGCGGCACTTTTTGCAAACTACGGCCTCGTGGTCATCGACCCGCTGAATGAAAAGGTAAAACAACTTGCTTCGCCTATTTATCGAGAAGCTATTCAAAATGCCGACGAGATCGTCGCTGCGATCTGCGACCAGAACAGATCGCTTGAGGCTGGCGGTTTCCAGTCGCAAGTTTTGGTCGAAGACGATTACTTTCCTCTCTTTTGGCATGATGATCAAGGCAGGCGGACGGCGCTTCGACGAGTTGGCGATGGGGTTTATCAGGTCAAGGGCGGGAAACGTGAATTTACAACCGGTGAGCTTGAGAAGATCGCTAGCAATGAACCGCAGCGATTTAGCCCCGGCGTTATGCTGCGAGGCGTCGTGCAAGATTACCTGCTCCCGACGATCTGTTATTTTGGCGGAGCAGCTGAGATCGCGTATTTTGCACAGAACAGCGCGGCATATCAAACTCTCAAGCGGCCCGTGACGCCGGTTTTTCATCGGCAGAGTTTCACGGTTGTCGAATCGAGACAACGAAGAACGCTAGAAAAGTTCGGGTGGAATCTCAGCACGCTTTTTGCGGGCAAAGAGCAAGCGATCATTGCCGCCGTGGAAAGGGTTCTGTCGCCGGATATGTCTCGTCTTTTTGACGATGTTGAGGAAAAGATAAATGCCGAGCTCAACCGTCTCGAAGATAGCCTATCAGCGAGCGATGTGACGCTGGCGGCAAATCTCGCAACGCGTCGCCGCAAGATCAATTATCACATTACGACGTTGCGCAAAAAGGCTTTGATGGGCGAGGTTAGTAAGGATGTGACGATACGACGGCAGATCGATGATCTATTTAACTCTCTGTTGCCGAACGGTGGTTTGCAGGAACGCACGCTCAACGTATTTAGCTTTATCAACAAGCACAGCTTTGGTTTTATCGATTTGCTGTATAATTCCGTTGATTTGAACGACAAAGGTCATCGGATAATTTATTTGTGATGAATAAAATCAAGGTTTTACCGGACAATCTCGCAAATCAGATCGCCGCCGGCGAGGTGGTCGAGCGCCCGGCCTCCGTCGTAAAAGAACTTGTCGAAAATGCGCTCGACGCCGGTGCGACACGTTTGCAGATCGATATCGAACTCGGCGGCAGGCGGTTAATGCAAGTCGCTGACGACGGGGAAGGCATGAGTCGCGATGACGCGATTCTCGCATTCGAACGTCACGCTACGTCGAAGATCAGCACGCTTGACGACTTGGCCCGTATCGGTACGCTCGGCTTTCGTGGCGAAGCGTTGGCGTCAATCGCGTCGGTTGCAAAAGTCGAACTCATCACAAAAATCGACATTAACAGCATCGCAACAAAAGTTGTTGTCGAAGGCGGGCGTCTTATTGATGTAAAAGACGCGGCCCGTGATCGCGGCACGACGATCACGGTGCGTGACTTATTTTTTAACACACCTGCTCGTCGAAAGTTTATGCGCAGCGAGGCGACGGAGAACTACCACCTCACGAGCATCGTCACTCATTACGCGCTTGCACATCCCGAGATTGCGTTTACGCTCACTAATAACGGCCGCGAGGTTATTCGTGTTTCGCCCGCACAAAACTTACGCGAACGAGCGTTTCAACTTTTTGGCCGCGGTTTGCTCGAAAGTCTATTGCCAGTTGACGGCGGGCGCGAGTACGTGGCGAATGTCAGCGGTTTTGTCTCAGCTCCGCGTGAACGCCGCACGACCCGCGACTCACAATACTTTTTTGTAAATAACCGCTTTGTCCGCGATAAGACCATCGCTCGCGGGTTGCTCGAAGGTTATCGCAGCGTCCTGCCGAACGGCGTCTATCCGGTCGCGTTTCTTTTCATCGAAATGCCGCTCGAAGAGATCGATGTCAACGTGCATCCGGCTAAGACCGAAGTGCGCTTTCGCCGCGGCGAAGCCGTGAAGGACGTGATTGCGGAGGCCGTCCGAGCGACTTTGACGAAGGCTGGCGTCACAGGCGACGCACAAACAAAAAACCCTGAAACTGAGTCTTTGCGCGAAGTTGAGCTATTGCCTGAAGCGAGTATTGAACAACACAACATCGATCTTAGTGTCGTAGCTGAGTCGTCAGAACCGCCCGCTGGTTCATACGCTCAAGTCGCCGCCACGGCAGGTTTTAGCAGTCCTTCGTCCCGACTTTTGGATGAGGCAGCAACCGCTCTTCGCAGCGAAGAACGAGTTATCGAACAAAGCTCACCGGCAAGTATCGCACCGAACTCTTACGTTGAAATGCCGCCGGTAAATTCTGCGGCGAGGTTTGCCAAGAGCGTCGAGTTGGATTCGATCTCTTCATCAAAAATTCAACCGCTCGGCCAGATGCATGAGAGTTTTATCATCGCGGTCGATGACGATGGTCTGCTGCTGATCGATCAACACGTTGCGCATGAACGAATTCTGTTCGACAAATATCGACGCAGCGAAACCGATCGCTCGGTAGAATCCCAAAACCTTTTGTTACCTGAAACCATCGACCTCACACCTGCGCAGTCAGAGGCTTTTGCATTGATCGAGAACGAGCTTGAACAGCTCGGCTTCGGTGTAATGAAACTCTCAGGCCGAACGGTCGCGATCAAGAGCATTCCGACCGATCTGCCGGCAGCTGATGTACGCAATTTGTTTGCCGAGATTCTCGACACGATTGACGCCGAAAAAAAGGGTGCGCCAAAAACGACTTTGCGTGACGACATCGCGGCAAGCCTTGCATGCAAAGCCGCGATAAAGATCAATATGAAACTCACACCCGAAAAGATGCGATGGCTGATCGACCGGCTCCTGGTAACAAGCTCGCCGACGACTTGTCCACACGGTCGGCCCGTGATTTTGCGGCTTTCGATGAAGGACATCGAGAGAGGGTTTCACCGCACATAGTTAACTTATGGAAGACGAACGACCCGGCACATTTTGGAATCGCGTTTATGTTGCAGTTATCGCGACGACGTTTCTCGTTGTGACGCTGCTTTGGGCTTTTTCGCGCTACTTTGCATGAGATTACTTGATTGGGCAGTTGTGGCAGCATATCTGATCTACGTCATTTGGGACGGGATCAGGATGACCAAGCACAGCAAGACGAAGGAAGGTTTCTTCCTCGCTAATCGCGGTCTGCCGTGGTGGGCGGTCGGTCTGTCGGTGATGGCGACGCAGCTTTCGGCAATCACGCTTGTCGGCACGACAGGACAGGCCTACACCGACGGCATGCGCTTTCTTCAGTTTTATTACGGCCTACCGTTCGCGATGATCATCTTGTGTGTGACGGCCGTGCCATTCTTTTACCGCGCAAATGTTTTTACAGCGTACGAATATCTCGAAAAGCGTTTCGATGTGCGGGTGCGCACGCTGACGAGCTTTTTCTTCCTCATCTCGCGCGGCCTCGGTGTCGGAACGATCATCTCGGCGCCCGCGATCGTGCTTTCGATCGTGTTTGGCTGGAATCTGATCGCGACCATCTTTGCGATCGGAATGTCGACGACTGTTTATACGATGTTTGGCGGCGTACAGGCTGTGACGTGGACGGACGTCAAGCAGATGATCGTCATATTTGTCGGGCTTGCGGTTGTTTTCATTGTGATTTTATCGAGCTTTCCCGATGGCGTTACATTCACCGACGGCCTCCGGCTCGCCGGTAGTCTGGGAAAACTGAACACGGTCGATACGACATTTAACCTGCAAGAAAAATACACGATCTGGTCGGGCCTGATAGGCGGCTTGTTTTTGATGCTCGGATATTTCGGCTGCGATCAGAGTCAGGTGCAGCGTTTTCTTACCGCAAAGTCCGTTGACGAGGGCCGCACGTCGCTGCTCATGAGCGCGTTTCTCAAGATACCGATGCAGTTTTTCATCCTGCTCATCGGCGTGCTTGTGTTTGTGTTTTACCAATTCACCGTACCGCCGATCGTTTTTAATGAGGGCGAGATAAACA
>JANOGL010000481.1:0-2730 GCA_031405985.1 Acidobacteriota bacterium
AAAAAGTAATTGCACTTTCTGCAGTTCTTGTAATGGGTGCTTTGGGAATGGCTTGCGGTGAAGCAGCCACGAACACTGCGGCTAACAAAGCTGCCAACTCAATGGCAAACGCTGCTAACGCTATGGCTAATGCGGCAAACACAATGGCTAACGCTGCTAACACGGCAGCAAACGCTGCTACGACCGCTGCGAACGCTGCTTCGAACGCTGCAAACGCAATGGCTAATAAATCGGCTGCTAACGCCAACGCTGAAAAGAAACCATAGTTTCTTTTTAGTCAAATCATTAACACGCGGCTTCTTCGGGAGCTGCGTTTTTTTTGTAGTTTTCTTTATATTTGCAACCGTAGATCGTCAATGGAAGTAACCGGCCGCTGGCAGACAAAATTCTCGCAGACATAAGCCGTGGCCTTTCCGTCGATCATGCCGCGATCTTTCAATAGCGGAATTGTCGCCGCGTGAGCCTCCGGCTCTGAAGACAAGACTACGACCGCATCTGGCAGAAACTTGCCCTGAATCTCACGCTCCAGTTCGTTACCTTTTGCACCAACAACAACAACTTCCTTTGTTTCACCAAGATGAAATTCCAACGCCGATAACGCCCGTCCAAAACCCTGCGGATGCCGGCTGATCTGCGAAGCCGCAAGTCGCAACGTCGCTATCGCAAACCGCTCAGAACGCTCGTCGCCTGTGAATTTCGCGAGCTTTAACAAAACATCTGCCGCGACCGAGTTGCCGGATGGCGTCGCGTTGTCATAAAAGTCTTTGTTACGAACGATCAGCTCTTCGTGGTCATTCGAAGTAAAGAAAAATCCGCCGCTTTCGTCGTCCCAAAACTCGGTTATCATCGCATCCGCCAGCCGCTTTGCCTCAACAATGTAATCGATCTTCCCCGTCGCCTGATAAAGCTCGACAAGAGCGTCCGCGACATTCGCGTAATCCTCGATATAACCGTTGAGCTTAGCCTCGCCGTCTTTCCAAGTCCGCAAAAGTCTGCCTGGATTTTGCAGAGGCCCGCACGAAGTAAGGGCGCTGTCACCGGTCATCAAGTTTGTGCAAATAAATTCAGCGTTCCTTTTAGCGATTTCTAAATAATTGTCGTCGTCCAAAACTCTCGCCGCATCGGCAAAAGCCGCCAATATCAGCCCGTTCCAAGCCGTCAAAACCTTCTCGTCTCGAAATGGTTTTATTCGCTTCTCACGCTCGACAAATAGCTTTGCACGGGTGTCAAAACCGGGAGCGGTAGCGACTGGGTTCTTAACATTCAGAATGTTCTTCCCTTCAAAATTACCCGCAGCCGTAACATCGTGATAAGTGTTGAAGTTACGAGCTTCTTCGTCACCTAAACTTTCAACTATTTCTTCCTGTGTCCAGACGAAGAATTTCCCTTCCTCACCCTCACTATCGGCGTCCTGAGCTGAGTAAAATCCACCGCTCGGGTCGAGCATTTCACGTTTGATATATTCGAGCGTTTCGACCGCAATGCGCTTGTAAAGCTCTTTGCCTGTGACCTGATGAGCATGCAGGTAAACCCGCACGAGTTGCGCGTTGTCATACAGCATCTTTTCGAAATGCGGGACGAGCCAGATCGCATCGACCGCGTACCTGTGAAAGCCGCCGCCGAGCTGATCGTAAATACCACCGCACGCCATTTTGTCGAGCGTGTGCGTGACCATTTTTAGCGCGTGTTCGTCACCGGTGCGGTGATGATAGCGCAGCAAAAATTCAAGCGACATCGCCTGCGGAAACTTCGGAGCGCCGCCAAATCCGCCGTTCGCCGCATCAAAGGTCCGCGAAAATGAAGTGAACGCTGAATCGAGAATGTCAGTCGACAAGCCGCTCGAAGACTCGACGGCGCTCATCCGACGCAGCTCGCCCACAATGTCGTTTGCCGAATGATCGATCTCATCTCGCCGCTCGCGATACGCCTCGGCGATACTCAGCAAAATCTGCGTCCACGACGGGATGCCGTAACGCGGGCTCGGTGGAAAATAAGTTCCGCCATAGAATGGCCGCTTGTCGGGCGTAAGGAAAACGTTCATCGGCCATCCGCCTCGTCCGGTCGTGATCTGAACAAAATTCATATAGATCTGATCGACGTCCGGCCGCTCTTCCATATCGACTTTGATGCTGATAAAATGCTCGTTTTGAATCGCCGCGACCTCCGCGTCCTCGAACGATTCGTGCTCCATAACGTGACACCAGTGACATGCCGAGTAACCGATGCTAACCACGACTGGTTTATCTTCGGCACGAGCCCTTTCAAACGCTTCTTCTCCCCACGGATACCATTCCACAGGATTGTGTGCGTGCTGGAGTAAGTACGGCGAGGTCTCATCGATCAACCTGTTCGTAAACTTGTTGGGTGCTTGCATTGTCCGATTGTTTCACGACGTCACAGACGGACGCAAATCTTTGAATAGCCACGCCGTTTCTGCTATATTATCGGCATCATGACACCTCGCTGCGTCACAAAACTGCGTCCCATCAGCCAGCGTGCGAATCTCTTCGCCGGCGATTAATTCTGTTTCTCCTCGTCTGTAACGGCCCGAGCGTGAGCATGGGCAAAAACCGTCAACTCAACAATTACAAGGAGATACATCATGACACCATCAACAGAATTGCAGCGTCCCGTTATCAAAACTGAACTACCGGGACCGAAATCACTCGAAATCATCAACGCCGATCACCAATACGTAACGCCGAGCTACCCGCGACCGGATTATAAACT
>JANOGL010000483.1:0-3447 GCA_031405985.1 Acidobacteriota bacterium
CGTTTATAACGCGCGTCTTCGGTCCAACAAACGACTTTGTCGCAGCGTCAGAACCGATCGCGATGATCTTGCCGTTGAGAACGGCCATCGAACGCGCGACCGTTCGCTTTGCATCCATCGTGCGAATGTTGGCATTTGTGACAACGGCGTCAGCCTTCTGCGCAAACAGAGGACCGGCGCTAAATATGCTCAACAGACACACGGCAACCGCGGTGATTGGTTTTTTCATTTTTTAATTTAGAATATCTCCGATGCGGCTGATTATATCAGCGAACGAGAGACCAAGCTAACTAAAAGCTATGGTTTGAAATCGATAGTGAGGCTCGCACCGTCGCGGTGGACGCGAACGCTCTTGCCGTCGAATTTTGCGGGGAATGTAGTTTTTTTATCAACCGTCTGACCGTTGATCGCCTCGATAACATCGCCGGTCTTTATGCCCGAACGCTCCGCGATGTCATTGGCCACGACCGAATCGACACGCCAACCGTTGTCCGCCCACGTCGCCTTAACACCGATGAATTCTAAAATCGACGACACGTGAATACGTGTGTTCGGACCAACGCCTTTTGCATTTGCCGGAGGCCTGGCGTTGGGATTTAGTCCGCGCGGAAAAATATTTTTTGATTCACGAACCGCCAGCTCGGTCGAACCGCCTGTCGGGCGATCTTTGTTGGTGTTGGCCGACGTCTTGTTCGTTTCGTTGCGCACGAGATCATCCGGCCGGTCCGCGTTGATCTTATCGGCCATCATCTCACCCGACGGGTTTACGATGATTCGATCCTCAGCTTGGTTATCGTCCGTAGCTGGTGGAGTTGGTGGCGCAACAATCGGTGGTTGAATTACCGGCTGCGTTCCTGCAACTGCCGGAACATCGTCTTGGCCAGTATTTATTGAGGTAAAAACAAGATACCCGCCGAGTGCAATCACAATCGCCGCAGCAATGGGAACGCCGATGCGGATCAAGTTTGCCACCCACGCACTCGCTCCCTCGCCCCCTCGCCCACTCGCAATGCGCGCTCGGACGCGAGTATCAAAATCGCCGGGTGCATCGACGCGCTTTAAGCTCGTCAGCATTGCAGCGATCTTTCCTTCGCCTTCAAAATTTTCGGGTCCGTCAAACATTTTCCTTTACAAATAATTTTGCAGCTTATCTTTTAGCAAAGCTCGTCCGCGGCTGATGCGCGATTTTGTCGTTCCCAAACCGAGCTGCATTATCTCGGCGATCTCCTCGTAAGTTCGCCCCTCGACATCGCGAAGCACAACAGGTACACGATACTTCTCGGGCAAAGTTGCAATCGCACGACCTATCGTCTGACTGCGTTCGTTCTCGAGCATGTCGGCGTCGGGCAGCGGTCGTGTGTCCGGCGGTTGAAACTCGACCTCGCTCTCGTCATCCGACTGAAACAAACCGGTCAGCGACATAAGCCGACGACGTTTTCGACGACGCAATTCGCTGATCGCTAAGTTAGTCGCGATGCGATAGATGTAAGTCGAAAACGCGAAATTCGTGTGATATCTGTCGAGCGCAAAATATACGCGAACAAAAGTCTCTTGCGCCAGATCGACCGCCTCTTCGTAATCATTCAAAAATCTGTAGAGATAATTTGTTATCGGCCCGCGATAACGCGTCATTATCTCGCCGAAAGCGGCCTCGTCGCCGCCCCGCGCACTCTCAATGAGTGCATGGTCGCTGCGCCGTTCGTCAGGCATTGAGGTGTGCGATGCCTCCGTGCTCTGCGATCCAGTATTGTCGAGCGCCATACATTCATACTATTTATGCAGAAATGCTTTCTAAATGCGAATCTGCGCTAGATAACACGCCGGCTAGTTAAAAATGTTGCGTAAAAAGTGGGTTTAATCCGATGTGTAACTGGCAAGTCATTTTCTTAGAGTCTGCGGCAGCAGACGAAATAACTTTAGCCCCACGTGGAGCGATAGCGAAACGTGGGGTTAAGTTGCATCAAATGATCGAGTGTGTGAAACACGCGGCATATGTCGCATGCTTCGGCAAGCTCGATTTGTCTCATTAACTTTCTACACGTTCCGCCTTCGGCTCCACGTGTAGCTAACACTCTCAACGCATGCTCCGCACGCTCGGTCGCGAATTAGCGCCGCCGACGTGTGAAGATGACGCGCCGAGGCTGTTTTCATGGGCGCCGAGCGATAGTCCGCGCTGTTGATCTCTCTCTCGGCAATAATAAGAACCACCCCGTCCGCCCAAAGCTGCGTTCACCCCTCCTTCGTAAGGAGGGGAGCTTTTTGTTCGGGATTAGAGTTGAGTTGTGAGCAGGAGAACTTAGCTTGCTGCGAAAAGCCCTTCGTCGACTTTTTGTCCGAAGGTGATCGTGCCGACGTCGGTTTCTTCGACCTGTTTGTCGTTAGCCCAGAGGACGGTGCGGTAGGGGACGAGCGTGCCTTGGGCGAGGTTGTAGTCGTAGAATTTGCGTTTGTAATTCACACCGTTGTCTTCATAGGTGATCATCATCACGCGGAATGATTTTGCACTGATGTAGAATCGCGTTTTACGATTTTCTTTGTCGGTGACGTCAATCACGTGATAATCGACGCCCATGTGTTTTTCTTTTGCGGCGAGTGCAAGCGCCGATTCATTCTCTTTGTAACGAAGTAAGGCTTCGAGCCCGCGAATAATCTGGTTCTGGAAAGTTTTTACCGTTTCTTCACGCGGCGTAAAAATCGTGTTGTTAAAAACGCCGAAGGTCTTGCTGTCGGCAAAAATAAGCGAGAAACGAGCGCCCGGAAATTCCTGATCGAGCCTGATCTTCTCTTTGGCAAGCGTCTCGCCGCGAATGACAAAGCGTTGATAACTGGCGCGTTCAACTTTACCTTCTGCGTTTGTGAAAACTGCCGTGCCGCGTTCAAGGGTTGTTTTACGAATCTGACCCAGCGTCGCGCGGCCGCCGCCGTTACCATAAACGAAAATCGTCGCTTCGGCGACCTGATCGGCGGTGAAATTTTTCGGATCGAGCTTATTGGCCGGCGTCGGCTTTGGAGTCGGCTTAGCTTCAGCAGGTTTTGCTGCATCGGTCTGCGCAAAAACAGCAGACGTTGTCACAAAAAGGGCGAGCACTAAAATCTTTTGTAAACGCAATAACACTTTTAGGAAATTCTCCTCCAAAATACGGCCAGGATACACAAAGGCGGATTGTAACATAAGACAACTAGCTTGGCATAGGCTGCGAAACGACACGTGAAATTGATGTTTTGTGGACGTAAAAAGATGCACTTCAACAATGGCTAGTTAATAGTAAATAGTGAATAGTCTCTTATGCACGTTGCTCTATACGAACCTGAGATCCCGCCGAATACAGGCAATATCGCTCGGCTGTGCGCTGCGACGAACACTGAGCTACACATCGTCGGCGTGACGGGTTTTCGGATGGATGACCGTGAACTGAAACGCTCGGGTCTCGACTACTGGGACGAGGT
>JANOGL010000509.1:0-4336 GCA_031405985.1 Acidobacteriota bacterium
GAAGTGCGGAAAGATCGCGGCGCCGTCATCCGCAGCAAAATCGATCTCTATCGGCTTATCGACCGACGTTTCCTTCGGAATTCTAACAAGATGAAACTCCCCAAACGCCATATTCAGCGCCGTAAATCCGTTGCGTTGGTAATTAAAGGCAGAAATGCGACTGTTAAAGAGCGTGCCATCAATACCGGAAGCATGCTCGTCCACACTCGCGTTTCTGCCCGACGAAACTCGATATTGATTGCTTACAAACGGGGCGACATTTGTGTATTTCCAGTCTTCGTGTCGCGGCGTGGGAAAGCCGTTCGCCGCAAAGTAGGCAAATGCTTTTTCACGCAACTCACGAAGCGTCGTGTCGCTTTCGTTCGCTATAAACTTTTTAAAATCTTCCGTAAAGTTTGTTTCCTTTACGGTGCGCGTCAACGTCATGTCAAAATCCTCTCCAGAAACTAAATCCACCGCCGCACGCGGCTGCAAAATTCGCGATATTTGTCGCCGTGCACGCCGGTTAAAAATTCTTCTTCGAGTCGCACCTGCATTTGCATCAGAATGTCGGCGAGCACAACTGCGACGAGCGTGAAGGCATTCGGCAATGCGAGAAAAAACCCGAGAAGCGCAACGCGCATTCCGAGAAAAATCGGGTTACGCGAAATCTTAAACAAACCTCTTTCAACGAGCTCAGTTTTATTCTCAGTATCGATTCCGATACGCCACGATTTACCCATCTGCATCTGGGCGGTCGCAGTCCACAGAAGTGTGAACAGCATTAGCCCGAGACCAACCGTCTGAATTATCGCATTTTCCAGCCAAACTATAGGCGTCGCGAACTGATAAACACTCGGGAAAAGCGAAAAGAGAAGTGTATTGATCGCAATCACGACGAGCGGTATCGGATAATTGTTCTCGATGAAATCTATCGGTCTGTCAGATTTACCGACGACGTATGGGTTAACACCGGTGCGTTTGTAAACCAGGTACGATCGCCACAGAAACGCGACGACAAAAAACGCCAGCAAGTAAAGCGGCAAGATAATTCGCAGAGCTTCTTTCACCTAGTTGCCTGCCGCCTTCACCCAGTCGTAGCCTCTCTCTTCGAGCTCGAGCGCGAGCTCTTTGCCGCCTTCTTTAACGATCTTGCCGTTTGCGAGAACGTGAACCATGTCCGGCACGATAAAATTCAGTAGCCGTTGATAATGCGTAACAAGAATGATCGCGTTGTCCGACGAGCGAAGTTTGTTGACGCCCTCAGCGACGATGCGAAGCGCGTCGATGTCGAGGCCCGAATCGGTTTCGTCGAGGATCGCTAGCTTTGGTTCGAGCACCGCCATCTGCAATATCTCGTTCCGCTTTTTTTCACCGCCCGAAAAACCCTCGTTGACCGAGCGTTTAAAAAACTGCGGGTCCATATCGACGATCTTTGCCTTCTCTTTCAGGTAATCGTTGAACTCGAGCGGGTCGAGTTCCTCTTGACCGAGGTGCTTCATCTTCTCGTTGTAGGCGAGTCGCAGAAACTGCGAATTCGACACGCCCGGCACCTCGACCGGATATTGAAACGCCATAAACACGCCGCCCCGTGCACGCTCATCGGGTTCCAAATCGAGCAGATTTTTGCCTTCGTAAAGCACTTCGCCCGAGATCACTTCATAACTAGGATGGCCGGCCAATACCTTCGACAACGTCGATTTGCCCGAACCGTTCGGCCCCATGATCGCGTGAACCTCGCCGGTTTTGACCTGCAGATTCAACCCCTTCAAAATTTCCTTGCCGTCGATACCGGCGTGTAAGTTTCTTACTTCTAACAACATAATTTCTTTAGCCACGGAGATCACAGAGAACTGTGAGAAGCGGTCTCCAAATCTCAACGCATCTCTCTAGTCCGGTATATCAGAGCTTTTCAACTTGCCATTTCAAACTCGAATAACTGATCCGTCAATTTATCGAAACCGCTGAGATCATCGAGTTGTGTCTCAATATCTCTGTGTGCTCTGCGGCTGATCTATATTCTTCTCCATCTCTAGGCCCGGCACGCCATACCATTCTTCCGCCGGAGTGTCGCGAACCCACGTGTAGCCGTGCTTTTCGTAAAGCTCCTTTGCACCCGGCGTGAAGTACGTCGTGTACAAAAAAATGCGATCGAACTGTGTCCCGGCGGCATACTCGTCGATCGCGTCGAGCAGCTTGTGGGCGATGCCGCGGCCTTGGGCGTGCGGAGCGACAGCCATACTCCGGACATAAAGATCGCCGTCGTCGACAGTTACCGAAACAGATCCGACAATTTCGTCGTCGGCACTCGCGACCCACTGCGGACCTTGGTCAAACCTAGAGCTGATCTCGTCCGGCGTTGATGCTACCACCGCGAAAGCCTCTGGCGTGTAATGCTCGCGGAGGCAACTGAACGCAGCGAATATCACGTCCGAGATCGCCGCCGCGTCTTGCCGCTCAGCGAGCCGCACGTTGGCGGCTTCAGGCTGCGACGCTTTTTTCGTCTGTAGCCTCGACATAAATTTCACCCGTCATGTACAACACCGCATTGCCGCCGATCTTTACTCTTTCGCCGACGAGTTCGCAGTAAATCTCTCCACCGCGTTTTGACAGCTGTCGCGCAAACAATGTTGTCTTTCCAAGCTCGTTTGCCCAGTGCGGGATCAGCGAACAATGAATCGCCCCAGTTACCGGATCTTCCGGAATACCAATGCGCGGTGCGAACATGCGCGACACAAAATCGCAGTCGTCGCCCTTCGCTGTAATAATCACCTCGTCGTACGGCAACTCAACGACCTTATGCATATCCGGTTCCAATTCTGCGACCGCCTTTTGATCTTCGAGCAAAAGGAAGAGCATATTACCCTGCGATTCCCAGTATCTAATCGGCGGCACCTCTGCCTCGACGAGCATCTGGATCGGCTCTATTTCCGTCATCGGATAAGCCGGGAAATCGAGGACGAGCTTATCGCCGTCCTTCGCAACGCCAAGCGGGCCACTTCGATGCGAGTGAAAACGAATCTTCTCGTCTTCTAATTTAAGTTCGTTAAAAATCACGTGAGAGCTCGCCAGCGTCGCGTGCCCGCAAAGATTTACCTCGACTTTTGGCGTAAACCAGCGAATTTCGTACTGTTCGCCGTTCTTTACAAAAAAAGCGGTCTCTGCGAGGTTATTCTCCGCTGCGATGTTCATCATCACGTCGTCCGGCAGCCACGCTTCAAGCGGCACGACCGCCGCCGGATTGCCATGAAAAAGCTCGCTCGTAAACGCATCGACCTGGAATATTTTTAGCTTCACTGTTTCCTCTTTGTTGTTCGTACAACCGCAATAACCTCGATCTCGATCTTTGCGTCACGCGGCAGCCGTGCGACCTGCACGGTCGAACGCGCCGGATACGGTTTCTTAAAATGCTTTGCGTAAATCTCGTTCATCTTTGTAAAGTCGTTCATGTCCGCGAGGAAGACGGTCGTCTTCACGGCGTTATCGAGGCTGCTGCCCGCCGCCTTCAAAACTGCCGCGAGATTCTTCAATGCTTGCTCGGTTTGTTCGACGATGCCGCCCTCGACTAACATGCCGGTCTTCGGGTCCGTGCCGATCTGACCGGCGGTGTAAACAAAACCGTTTGCGACAATCGCCTGTGAATACGGCCCGATGGCTTTCGGCGCGTCTAGACTCTCGATAGCTCTCTTTCCGCTCGATTGAGCATTCGCCGCGAGTGCCAGCGCAAAAAAAAGAACCGTAAACATTCCAAATCTCATAACAAACATTATCTGTATCTGTGTTCTCTGTGGCTACTCTCCAACGGCCGCGATCGCCTGAATCTCGATCTTCGTCCCAAAATGCAGTTCCTTCACCGGCACGATCGCCCTCGCCGGCCGATGTTCGCCCATAACGTGTGCGTAAACTTCGTTAACCTTGCCCCACAGCTCCATGTCCGAAACATATATCGTCATCTGCAAAACGTTAGCGAGATCGCTGCCCGCTGCTTTCAAAACCGCCTCGACATTCCGCAAAGCCAGTTCTGTCTGCGTCTCGATATCGCCGGCGAACGCCTCACGTGTTTCCAGCGACATCGGCAATTGTCCCGAAACATAGATCAAGCCGTTGTGCTCGATGCCCGGTGAATAATGGCCCTTTGGAAGTGGTTGATTTTCCGGGTGTATCGTCTTCATAAGTTCATTTGCCACGCAGTTCACAGAGATCACTGAGGCTTTCTCGGTGTCCTCTGTGTTCTCTGTGGCTAAAGTCATCCAACACTTCCTTCTAGCTTCAACCCCAACAGCTTCGTCGCTTCGACCGCGTACTCCATCGGCAGTTCGCGGAAAACTTCTTTACAAAACCCGTTGATGATGAGCGA
>JANOGL010000001.1:0-2147 GCA_031405985.1 Acidobacteriota bacterium
GGCGGCTACGGACACGTTCTCGGTGCGATCATGCAGAAAAATCCGTCGATGAATGGTGTGCTTTTCGACCTCGGTGTCGTTCTAGCCGGTGCGCCAGATATGCTCCGTTCCTATGGCGTCGAGGACCGTGTCGAGCTGGTCGAGGGCGACTTCTTTAGCGAGATACCGGTCGTCGCCGACGCATACATAATGAAGCACATCATCCATGACTGGTACGACGACAATTGTGAAAAGATCCTGCTAAACATCCGCAATTCGATGCCCGATAGCGGCCGCGTATTGATCGTCGATTCCGTCATTCCTCCGGGGAACGATCCTCATCCGGGAAAAATACTCGATCTCGAGATGCTCCTGCTGCCCGGCGGAATGGAGCGGACGGCAGCGGAATTTGAGACTCTGTTGAACAATTCCGGTTTCCGACTGACTCGCATTATCCCGACGCAGTCGCCGGTAAGCATCGTCGAGGCGATTAAGGAAAAGTAATCGATATTACTTGCTTGAAAACATGGTGCATGCACCCGCGTCGATGCGCGTGATGTATTCGAGCGCGAAGCGATAACCGACTCTGACGCTGCCCGGAATTACGTTTTCCAGTTTGTCGTTCGACGAGTGCATGTATCTCGGCCAATCAGCCGAAAGAGCGCTCAGCGTGATCGCGGGAATATCCCGATCCTTAAATGAACTCGAGTCAGAGTTAGCACCCGGAATATTTAGCGGCGTGACCTGTACCTTGAGTTCCTTGCCGAGTTCCTGCGCAAACTTCGTCATTTTAGGGCTCGACGCGTTATCTAAAACAACCGGATAACCAAGGCCAAAACTGTCAAGATTGACCATCGAGCAGTAGGTTGAAAGACTCTCTTTCGGGATCGCCTTTGCCATGACCTTTGACCCTTTCAGCCCTTCCTCTTCGCGATCGAATGCGGCGAAAACGTAAGTTTTTTGCGTTTCGGCACTGCTTATGGTTCTGACAAGATGCGCGAGGATCACGATGCCTGACCAGTTGTCGATAATGCCGCAGCCGGTGCTGACCTTGTCAAAGTGGCCTCCGATAATGACCGTTTCGTTTGTCTTGCCCTTCTTGGTATAAACAACATTCTGGACATCGCTTGTTTTCTCGGCTTTGATCTCGGCTTCGGCAGCGCCCATCTTTATGAAAAGTTTTTTGACCGCATCGAGCCGCTCGTCGTTTTTGCACGGACCGTTTAGATCTTCTTTAAGTTCGGCTTCGGTCGATATTCGCGGGCCAGTCGGTTGAGCCGCGGGGGCTGGCTGAGCGACTACCGTGCCGACTAAAAAAGCGGTGAACAGCAAACTTAATATTGCGCAGGATTTAACTTTCATGTTTTGTATCTCCGTTTATTAACTGAATCGCGTGTGACAAAACCGGGCGAATGATTTCGAAACATTCCTCAACACCTTTCGGCGAGCCGGGCAAATTTATTATCAGCGTATTCCCGCGAATACCGCAAACGCCGCGCGATAGCATCGCCAAGGGTGTTTTTGCCGCAGTCTCACGTCGCATCGCCTCGGCGAGACCGGGAGCCTCGCGCTCGATGACCGCACGTGTCGCCTCGGGCGTATTATCGCGCGGCCCAAAGCCCGTTCCGCCTGTCGTGACGATCAGATTCACATCTTCTCTTTCAGTCAGCGCGTAGATCGTATTACGTAAATTCTCAAGATCGTCGGTCGTGACGATTCGTTCGATTATCTCGGCATCGGCAGATCTCAATAATGCGACGAGTTTGTCGCCGGACACATCGTTGTCAACGGTTCGCGTGTCGCTCACGGTTATGACTGCAGCGTTCATTTCGACAATTCCCATTTAATCAAGTCGGCATTTTAACGCAAAGACGCAAAGGTGCTAAGTAGCAAAGTAAGTCGATTTTATCTCAATCCCCAAATTTCTTCCCTTTGCGTCTCTGCGTCTCTGCGACTTTGCGATAAAAATCTTCTCTTACCCTGCCGTTGCCTCGATCTGTTCGATCTGCTGCTGACGACGACGATAGATCACGCTGAGCAGCACGCCGAGAACGACGAGCAGCATCCCGACGATAGCGAGTGAACCTTGTGTTTCGCCGAAAACGATCCAACCGACACTGATCGCGTAGATCAAGCCAGTATAATTGATGACCGCAACGCTTGCGACC
>JANOGL010000021.1:0-1595 GCA_031405985.1 Acidobacteriota bacterium
GGTCGATTATTCGACGGTCGTAGAACTCAGCCTCGAAACGATAACGCCCGCAGTCGCAGGGCCAAAACGTCCGCAGGATCGCATAGAGCTTTCCAGTCTCGACGACCGATTTATCGAGCTTTTCAGTAAGCCGGTCGCTGACGGCGGCTACGGCAAATTATCCGGTGATCTAACTAAGCGTTTCAGTGTCACAATGGGTTCGCACCCGGACAACGTGATCGAGGGCGGCGGCGAACAGAGTTCGAAGTCGATGCCGGAAACGATTCACAATACGGTTTCGCCAGACAACACAAATGTCGAGACCGAGATTGAGATGGTAAACAACCGCCCGACACCCGATCGCGTGGACATTACGGACGACGATTCGCCGGTGATAACAACAAACATCGGCAACGGAGACGTGCTGATCGCAGCGATCACTTCGTGTACAAACACATCCAATCCATCGGTGATGATCGCCGCGGGAATCGTCGCAAAAAAGGCTGTCGAAAGGGGAATGAAGGTTCCTGCGTATGTTAAAACATCGCTCGCACCGGGTTCGCGCGTCGTTACCGAATACCTTGAGAAGGCCGGTTTGCAGCGATATTTGAACGAGGTCGGTTTTGATTTGGTCGGATACGGCTGCACGACTTGTATTGGCAATTCCGGCCCGCTCGACCCGTCTATCGAAGACGAAGTTGTCGAAAACGACATCATCGCTGCCTCCGTTTTGTCGGGTAATAGAAATTTCGAGGCTCGTGTTCATCAGAACGTGAAGGCGAACTTTCTGATGTCGCCCCCGCTCGTGGTTGCCTACGCGCTTGCGGGAACGGTTCTGAAAGACGTAGTTCTCGATCCGATTGGTCAAGACCGTGACGGCAACGACGTGTTTCTCCGTGATATATGGGCTTCACTCGATGAGGTGAAGGAATATCTAAGCACCGCGTTCGACCCGGCGACTTACAAGCGTCTCTACTCGCAGTTCGCCGAACAAAATCCGCTGTGGAACAACATCGCGTCGAGCGTCGGGCAGATCTATGAGTGGGATGCGGAATCGACATACATTCAGGAACCACCATTTTTTGAAAATTTTGGGAATAAAACCGGCGGGTTTGGAGATGTTTCAGGTGCGAGAGCACTGGCGATTTTTGGAGATTCGGTGACGACGGATCACATTTCGCCGGCAGGAGCAATCAAGGCAAATTCACCAGCCGGTAAATATCTGCAGGAACTCGGTGTGACGCCGGCTGATTTTAACTCATACGGTTCGCGTCGTGGCAACGACCGCGTCATGCTGCGTGGCACATTTGCGAACGTTCGTATAAAAAATCTAATGGTCTCGCCAACCGAAGGCGGTCATACAAGGCATCAACCGGATGGGGAAGAAATGACGATCTACGACGCCGCGATGGCTTACAAAGCGGAAAACACGCCGCTGATGATCTTCGCAGGTAAAGAATATGGAACTGGCAGTTCGCGAGATTGGGCGGCGAAAGGCACTGCGTTGATGGGCGTAATGGCCGTGGTTACAGAGTCGTTCGAGCGAATTCACCGATCTAACCTTGTCGGCATGGGCGTTTTGCCATTGCAGTTCAAAGAAGGGCAGTCGGTGCAGA
>JANOGL010000062.1:0-2730 GCA_031405985.1 Acidobacteriota bacterium
GGCGACAGAATATTTACAACAATGAAATATTTCATATTTATCGCAATTCTCTTATGTTCGTCGTTACTCGCAACCGCTCAAATCCCAACCGCGACGCACATCCAAATCCTAAAAGCCGAAGACGCGCGCCGCTACGACAAAACGCTCGAACATCTTTTGAAATCGCCAAACGCCGCAGTCCGCGAACGAGCCGCTCTCGCCGCCGGCCGGATCGGCCGCGAAGAGGCGATTCCAACACTCGCCGCTTTGCTCACAAATGATTCGTCGGACAAAGTGCGTGTGATGGCCGCCTTTGCGCTCGGCGAGATCGAATCGATCAAAGCCGCCGACGTAATACTCAAGACTCTCGAAACTCGCCAGACTCATGACTCGGTGCGAGCACGCACCGTAGAAGCCGCCGGTAAGATCGTGGCCGCAAACGCTAAAGACCCGAAGTCCGCCGAGCTAGGCAAAGCGATCATCGAAGCGCTCGATTTCGAAAACCGTCGACGTTCGGCGTCGGATGAAGACGTGATTCGTCTTGGCCTGACCGCCGTGTTGAGAGCGCGTCCAGCGGGCGGCGACGAGGCCGCAAAGAACTTTCTTCGTTATTCGAATCCCGCAATCGTCGCCGACGCGCTCAACACACTCGCGCGTCTGCGTGCAAAAAACGCAAACGCGGAGGCGCGCGAACTGCTAAAAACACACGCCGACCCAGTGGTGCGCGCAAACGCCGCACGCGTTCTCGGCGGCGCTGAGGACAAAGACGCTCTCGATATTTTGCTCAACGCCGCAACCACCGACACCGACTCGCGCGTCCGCGTTTCGGCAATTCGCAGCCTGGCGACATTGCGCGACGCACGCGCCGCCGAGCCGCTTTTGAAACGCGGCGAAGTCCTGTTTGATGCGTATAGAAAGGCAAAGAAGCCAAATTTCATTCCCAACGAGCACAGTGAATTTCTTGAGATCGCCACAACGCTCGGCCGTCTTTTGCCAAACACGCGAAAAAAACGGGCCATTAATCTCTTTCGTGAATTCGCAAAACTCGATCAGGGCCATTCGCCCGAAGTTTATATCGCCCGTATTCGCGTTGCTCCCGGCCGAGGCGATGATGACAACAAGCCGGATCTCGTCCATTGGCGGCAATACAGCACGCTTGCTCAGGTCGTCGGGGAATTTTCCGCGATTGAACCCGTAGACGACGAAGGCAAAAAGATGAAAGCCGAAGCATCCGACGTTCTACGTCCGCTTGCCAAGGCGTTTGCCGAAGCGGACCCCATCGCCGAGGCAAAGACAATCATGGCCGGGCCCGATGTGCTCCAGGCTTTTGCTCGTTTTAAGACTGCCGACTTGGCCGAGTTACTCCGCACCGCGCTTCTTAATAAGGACGTTCAGATACGCGCAACGGCCGCGAATCTGCTCGCGGATCTCCCGGCATCAAAAGAAAATGTGAACGAATTGAAAGCCGCACTCACAAAAGCACTTCTGACCGATAAGACCGAAAACGACGCGCAGCTTTCGATCCTTGACGCACTTTTCAAGGTCGACAAGATGGGATCCGTTCGAATGTTTCTTCTCGCCCTGAACGCCCCCGATTACCTTGCCCGCAAAAAGGCGTTCGAATTGCTCGGTGAGACGCAGAAACAAGAGAACCATGTAGGTACGCAAACGGCGGTCAATAATGCCCGCGGACTACACAGGGATCAGGTTTTACCGTATGTAGCGGCTCTACGCACAAAGCTTGGCCAGGTTTTGAATACCGACGCCGATTACCGCCGTGCGGTGTCGCGTAAGAACGGCTCAGTCAAGGCGGTGCTCACGACGGAGAAAGGCACGTTCACTATCGAATTTTATCCAGAGCAAGCACCGTTGACGGTTGATAATTTTATCAAGCTTTCACGAAGCAGATATTTTAACGGCCTCGAAGTTCATCGCGTCGTGCCGAATTTTGTGATGCAGGACGGCGATCCGCGTGGTGATGGCAACGGCGGCCCGGGCTGGTCGATCCGCTGTGAGGTAAACATGTTGCGTTACGATCGCGGAGCGGTCGGCATGGCCCTGAGCGGAAAAGACACCGGCGGTTCGCAATGGTTCGTCACGCACTCGCCGCAGCCGCATCTCGACGGCGGATACACCGTATTCGGCCGTGTTAGCGAAAAAGATATGAAGATCGTAGATAATATCGTGCGCGGCGACAAGATCATAACCGTAAAAATATTAGAAAGTAATTTAACGCAGAGACCGCAAAGGACGCGGAGTAGGAAAGAATAAAACTGGAATTGCTTTTCTGTGTTTTCTCTGCGAACTTTGCGGTCTCTGCGTTTAAATTTTTATGCAGCAACTTGATAGTCAAAAAAAGATCGAGATCGAAGAAGGTCTCGATACTCTCTCGCATTATCTCGACGGGTTGTTTCGCGTACCGGGCACAACGTGGCGGTTTGGGCTTGATTCGCTGATCGGGCTGATACCAAATTTTGGAGATACGCTCACCAGCTTTGCGTCGTTTTATATTTTATTCGCCGGCGTTCGCTACGGCGTGCCAAAGATCACGCTGCTACGGATGGCGTTTAATATCGGGCTCGATTACGTAGTCGGAATGGTGCCATTCGTCGGCGACGCGTTCGATTTTGTGTGGAAGGCGAACAAACAAAACATGGATCTCATCCGAACGCGCGCCGCAGGGCGCGGCAAAGGCAAGACGAGTGATTACATTTTTGTGTTTGGGTTGATCGGACTGCTGATCTTGCTGCT
>JANOGL010000091.1:0-6205 GCA_031405985.1 Acidobacteriota bacterium
CTGGTTTAGCGCCGAGGCCGAAGGAAAATTCTCACAGCCGCTGCCGGGTGAGCTTGGTAACTCGGGACGCAATTACTTTATCGCGCCACGTCAGTTCCAGACCAACATGTCGCTTTCTAAGAAGTTTCGCTTCTCAGAGAGATATAGTTTCGATTTAAGGGTTGACTCGCTCAACCTAACAAACACACCTTCATTTGGGTTGCCCACTGCAACACAAAACAACTCGGCCTTTGGACGTATTCGTGACTCTGTGACAAGCTTTGCACGTCGAATACAGTTCTCGGGTAAATTCAACTTCTAAGTCAAAGGAGTTACTGACTTTCATGCCGCGGCTCGTGAGGGCCGCGGCTTTTTTTGTTTAGAGTGAATCAGACAGCTTTCGGGCGAGGTTGAGGTTGTCGGCTTCGCCCAAATCGGAGACGACGAATACGCGGGAGTGCGGCTTACGAAAGCTGGCGATCTGGTAGCCGTGTTGTGTCTCCGACGCGATCGTGTCGGCGGTTTCGCCCATAGCGGCCGGATCAGCAGTTTGCAGAACCGAGATCACATTACTACCGCGTTGCAGAATGTAGTGAGTGTAAGTTCTCCCTTCAAACTCGCAGTCGTGAGATTCCAATATAGACATCGCCTGATCGGTCAGCGATCTTACGAACACCGTTTTTTCCGGCTGAATCTCTGTGGTGGCCGCTTGCCACTCCTTTAAGTGGTTAAGGCCGCAGTCTTCGTGACGATTGAGCGCGGCCATTGCGTTTTTGTGCAGATCGGCCAGTGCGTGGTCGGTTTGTCTGCTGCTGAGAATCCAAGCAAAACCGATGGAAACGGCGATCAGCAGCGCCGCAAAAACCGGCACCAACGCTCGCCAGCCGAGACCGCTGCGCGAGGCCGCATGATCGCGCAACGACAGTCTCAGGCGGTTGGCAAACATCTGATCGATCTGCGATGCGTCTGTGTTCATGACCGCGTTCTTTAGTCTGCCGCGAAGCTCGCGGCGCTCGCCGAGCTCCGAACGGCAATCGCCGCACCACTCGAGGTGATGTAAGAACTCGTGATTAGTCTCGACGAGCAGTTCATCGCTCAAATATGTGTCTGCAATTTCGCTAAACTCTCTACAATTCATCTCAATTCACCTGCTTTGTTTATTATCGCGAGCGAGGCCGTAGTCTCTCGCGTAGTCGGCCAACTCGATGCGCAATGCCTTTCTGCCGCGCGACAGGCGGCTCATCACCGTACCGATAGGGATGTCCAATATCGCCGAAACTTCCTTGTAGGCAAACCCTTCGACATCCGCTAATAAGACGACCTCGGCAAAAGTTTGCGGCACTCGTTTGATGGCGGCGATCACTTCTTCGTCGGTCAGCCGTTGCGAGATCGACGGTACGAACTGAATCGTTTCGGCGATTCTCTCCTCGGTGTCCCCGACTAGCTGAAGCTGGGTTAACTTGCGGATTCTCTTTGCGTTCACGCGATAGAGAATTGTGATCAGCCACGCCTTGCAATTTGTCCCGCGTTCATAGTTGTCAAACGAACGGAGTGCTTGCGTAAAAGTCTCTTGTGTTAGGTCTTCGGCAAGTTCTTTGTCACGGCTCATCCACGCGGCGACGCGATAGACGTCATTCATCAGCGGCACCGCCTCGTGCTCAAAGTCTTCCCACTGCCGTTTTTTGCCGAGGCCGAACATCAGAATAGTTATGCTAACTATAGCCTAGATTATTCCGCAAAACGGAAAAAAAGGCCGCCGCGGGCAACAGCCTCTCCTAACTCTGGTTAGTTAGTAGATTACGGAAGCGTCGTAGCCGGAATCAGTACTTCAAGAT
The DNA here is from genome assembly GCA_031405985.1 of Acidobacteriota bacterium. GTDB lineage: Bacteria > Acidobacteriota > Blastocatellia > Pyrinomonadales > Pyrinomonadaceae > OLB17. Next base: position 1,815 of record JANOGL010000091.1, read on the forward strand.
TGCCGTCAGAAATATTCGTTCCACCGCCCTCGACGAAGGCTTCCGGTTCGCGAAAGTTGCCGATAAACGACGCCAGATTGTTTTCGTTAAAGATGTTGCTGATCGAACCCGAACTTACAGCAACCGCATAACCAAATCGCGTGATTACATTATTGTAAATGTTGTCGCCACGTGGCCCGCCGTCGCCGGCGCCCTCTGCGGGGTTGTAGCAAATTCCGAGCAGGTTGTTTGCGGGAATAGCTCCGCCGACAATCACATTCTCGAAGATGCGATTGCCCGTAGCGTTTGCCCCGCGAACAAAAACGCCCAGATTGACAGACGAGATGTTGTTACGGTTTATTGCCACCGAACGACCGTTAATGATCAAAACGCCTATTTCCGTCGGCCCGTTGTTGGGAGCCAGACCTCTGCCGACGATCTGTAACGACTCGACGACGACATTTGTCGAGTTGTTGATCATCACGTTTGCGTTAAAGCCGCCGACTTTGCCGTTTCGCACCGAGACGCCGGACGAATTTGCGATTGCGATGCCGCGACCGGTGCCGCCCGAGTCGGTGGTGACCGAATATCCGTTTAGATTTAACGAAACGTTCGAAGCCGTGATGACTATTCCGTTTCCGTTTCTCACATTGACATCGTCGTTGAGGCGATATGCTCCCGGTCGTGTGATGTTGATTGTTCGGTTGCCTGAGCTGAAACTCAGATTCGTTTCTTTTGCGGTTTTTTCTTCCTGCGAAAAGGCTACGGTTGTGAACGTCGCGGCCAGTATCATAAAGGCGGCGAACTGGAAAACTCTCTTGTTCATACTACTTTTGTAACTCCTAATAATTAAATTCGGACGCAACTCGACCACATTAAACCACGCGGGTTCAATAGTTTAGGCCTCTCGGGTCAGATGGTCGTGTGCGTCCGTTTCTAGAATGTCGTCGGCACTCAGGATTATTCCCGATGCAAAAAAAATGAGCGGGGAATACTTTCAAGGTAATTTGGCATTTTATTTTTACCGTGCGTCACAGCATAGATTTAGTAATTTTGGAGAAAATAAATATGCGAAATAAGTTTTGGTTAGTCATGGCGTTAACACTCGGACTATCGATCGTGAGTTTTGCTCAGGATACGATGAAGAAAGACGAGATGAAAACAGACGAGATGTCGAAAGAGTCGATGATGAAAGACGAAAAGATGATGGACAAGCGTCCGGTCGTTGTGGCGATACGAGCCGACTGGTGTCCGTATTGCAAAAAGCTAGAGCCTGTCATGATGGATCTGATGAAAGAGTATGGCGAGAAACTGAACTTTGTCGTTTTCGACATCACAAATGAAAAGACCGTGATGGCGTCGAAGCAGCTTGCGAAAGAGAAAGGCCTCGAGGAGTTTTTTGACAAGAACAAAGACAAGTCGGCGTTTGTCGCGATTCTGAAGGATAACAAACAAGTGTTTTCGGCAAAATACAACACTAAACGCGAGACCTATGTCGAGGCGTTTGATAAAGCGTTACAAAAGTAGCCGATCAACAAGCTCACTCCTCTAGTAAACACTCGTGGCGAGCCGGCGTCGGCTTGCCTTCTTTTTTTACTTTTTTCGTTTTGCGGCAGCGAGGCGGGCGAGTTCGGCGGAACGGGGAAGTGTCTCGACAGCTTTGGCGACTTGCGGGTCGTCTTCGATGAGGACCTGGTCGGCTGAGATCGTGCCGTATGCGGCGGTCACAAGATTGTAGCGAAGACGCAGACGGATGAACGCAGCGTTTGCTCGAAGGTCGTCGGCCGTAAAGCCGCTAAAAGTTTTGAGTGTGAAGTCGTGGAAAGCCGTGACAAGCGCGTCGTTTATCTGCATCTCGCCGGCGAGAATGCGTTTCCCAAATGTCGGTTGCTGCGATCGGTAATTTTCGGCGCCGGCGATGCGGCCATGGGCGACTTCGCGGGCGAAGAAGAACAGCGGATCGATGAGTGCGGCTTGTGTTCGGGTCATCGCGGGAATTTTTACGTCTTCGTCGGGTTGAATGCCGTCGCCGCCGTAAACTTTGCGGTTCGTTACGGTGCGTGCCTCGAAAAATGGTTTGTCGATCGCCGTCAGCGTGCTTTTGTGATTGTAATAATCGCGCAGATCGAGTTTTGAATAATCGCGCTGTATCGAGCGTCCCGACGGCGTGAGGTAACGCGCGGTCGTGAGCGTGAGGCCGCTGCCGCTCGGAAGATCGATGACACTTTGCACAAGGCCTTTGCCAAAGGTCTTTTCGCCGACGATCATCGCTCGGTCGTCATCCTGAAACGCGCCGGCGACGATCTCCGACGCCGACGCCGTGTCCTGATTTACGAGCACGACTAGCGGCATCGTGTCGGCATTTACATTTGTCGATTTCCAAACGCGGTTGTCGATACGCGTGCGTCCCTTTTGCGTGAGAATGAGCGTTCCGGCGGGCAAAAAACGCTCGGCGATCTTCACGGCTTGATCGACGATGCCGCCGGGATTGTTGCGAAGATCGAGAACGAGCGAGCGCATGCCCTGGCGTTTCAGCTCGCGCATCGCAACGTCAAATTCCTGTGCCGTCGTGTAGTTAAATCCTTCGGTAAGCGAGATGTAACCAACCCCGGAGCGCAAAATGTACGAGTCGGGAATCGAAGGCTGCGCGACGCGGCCGCGACGGAGATCGAGGGTTTCGACGCGGTTGTTTGCGGCGCGTTCTACAGTCAGGCGAAACAACGTCCCGGTTGCGCCACGTATCTTGTCACGCACGACATCCGACGCGAGGCCGGTCATCTTTTCGCCGTTTATCGCGACGATGCGGTCGCCGTAACTTAGATTCGCACGCGACGCCGGCGAAGCAGGAAAGGTTGCGAGCACATAAGTTTCGGTCACGCCGCTACGTTCGAAATTCGCAATCGTCGCGCCGATGCCCGTGTAGCCGCTGCGTTGATCGTCAAGCATCGCACGCCACTCGTCACGGTCGTAAAAACTTGAGTGCGGATCGAGCGCCAGCAGCGCGCCTTCGAGCGCGATCTTTGTAAGGTCGTTGTTCGTGACTTTGCGACCGGTAACGTAGTTGTTTTTGATTATCGCCTCGGCTTCGAGAATGTCGGCGGCGATTCGCGAAGGACGGTCTTCTCCGTTGCGGACGTGGGCGTCCGCGTTCCGTTCCGTCGCCGAGCCGCCCGATGCCGAAAATGTACTCCCGCGTTTTATGCTGAATGGCTCGACCGGCGCACTCGGCCCCTGCATCATCTGCGCCGCCGAGCTATGAACCGTCGAAAATACGAGTAGCGAGAAAAGTAATGTGCGAACGCCTCGGTTCATAAGCTTATAAAAATCACCAAAGACCTAAGTCCCAAGACCAAAAGCCCAACCAAAAAAAGACCGGCGCGTCTTGGCGGCACCCAATACCCCGCCGGTCTCACAAGTGTATTTGGATAAGTTATACAGCTAAACGGAGCGGAATTCCAGTTAAAGATCCTTGTGAGCGAGGCCTTTGATTTTTGAGAGGTGAAATGTTTTCATTGACTAAGTGAATTAAAGTGGTTCCACCACCCCGCGGCTAAAAGCCGCACCCCTCCTGTCCTGGAGGGGAGCTTGATGAAAATATGTCAGAAATATTTAAACTGCCGCCGCTTGAGATCGAGGAATATACATTAAGTAACGGCCTGCGCGTTGTGCTGAATCCAGACAGCGCGGTTCCGGTCGTGTCGATCGCGGTTTATTACGATGTCGGTTCGCGTAACGAGCGCGACGGGCGCACGGGTTTTGCGCATCTATTCGAGCACATGATGTTCCAGGGAAGCGAGAACGTGGCGAAGGCCGGGCACTTTCAGCACATTATGAAAGCCGGCGGCACGATGAACGGCACGACGTCGAGCGAGCGCACCAACTATTACGAGACGCTGCCGGCGAATCAATTGCCGCTCGGGCTGTGGCTCGAAAGCGATCGCATGCGTTCATTGAAGGTGACCCAGGAAAACCTGGACAACCAGCGCAATGCAGTCCAGGAGGAAAAGAGGCTACGGTACGACAATCAACCTTACATCAACGCCTTTCTGCGCATTAATGAACTGATCTTCAAGAATCCGGCCAACGCACACTCGACCATAGGATCGATGGAGGACTTGGACGCTGCCACAATCGACGACGTTCGCGAGTTTTTCCGAGTTTTCTATGCCCCAAATAATGCGGTACTGACCATCGTCGGTGATTTCGACGAGCAAGAAGCCCGCTCTTTGGTCGAGAAATACTTCGAGGATGTTCCCAGCCAGCCTGATCCCCCTCCGGTTGACGTGAGCGAGCCCGGTGAAGTCTCCAGTACTCATGAAACCTACTATGACAAGCTGGCGCCGGCGCCGGCATTCGTCCTCGGTTGGAAGATTCCCTCTCGCCGGACACCAGACTACTACGCACTTACACTT
>JANOGL010000347.1:0-1543 GCA_031405985.1 Acidobacteriota bacterium
GCCTTTGCCGAGGTGACATTTCTAAGCTCGATCTTGACCTTGCGATTTTCGAGCCGCGATTCGGTGTCGAATAAAACGTTTAGATCGAGGTCCTTCGAAAGCTCTTTGATAATGAATTGAAGATCGATGCCCGCCGGAAACGGCACATCGCGGAGCTTCTCTAGCTTTTGCGGCAACTGCGGTTGCGTTGGCAAATAACCGGTGGGCACAAGCTTTACGCCGTTTGAATCCACCTTTTTGTCAGAAGGCGTGCCTTCGAGCACTTCTTTCTGCAGTCTGACCATTCGGTCCATCTCGCTCTTCGCAAGCTCGTTCGTCGGGTCAAATGCATACGCGCGGCGAAACGCGTTGTAAGCTCCCTCGTAATCTTTTTCCTTCGCGAAGGTCGAGCCCTTCTTCATAAACATCTGTGACGCGTTGAAGAGAGCTCGCACCAGATGCAGGCGATACTCAGGGTTTTTCGGGCTGTCGGCGACAGCTAGGGCAAACGACTCAACAGCCTTATCCCACTGTTCAGCAGCCTCGTGCTTCATTCCTTCTTTAAAGTGCTTTTTGCCGTCGCCGAACGCGAGAACGCTAGTCGGTGCAAGCATCGACACCAGCAAGACCAGAACTATAGAAAAGCGAGCGTGATTACTTTTTTTCATATTTTTAGATTGGCTAAGGACAGCCGAAAAAAAATTCGCGAGAGCCGAACCTTTACACGACTTTAACTGTGCAAAGTTTCAAATTTGCCGGAACAAAAGTGTCCGGCGAGTGTAATGATCTAAGTTTCGGTGTATCGAGTGGAAAAATCAACTGGAATCTTCGTATTATGCGGCTAACGTTTTAGTAATTGCCGCCTGAGATAATCGAGCGCCGCCTGGCTCGTTCGCCATCGGATCAAATGCCGGTCACCTGGCAGCACAAACTTTATGGACTTCACGCCTCTCGGACCGGCATAACCGATAAAAACCGTGCCGACCGGTTTCTCTTCCGTCCCGCCATCGGGACCGGCGATACCCGTAACCGAAATCGCATGTGTCGTCTTTGCACGCTCTCGCATTCCAGATGCCATCGCTTCGGCACACTCGGCGCTGACCGCGCCGTGAGTTCTGATAATTTCCGGATCGACACCGAGCACGCTGGTTTTTGCTTCGTAAGAATAAGTTATCGCACCTTCCATAAAATAGGAGGACGAACCCGCGACCTCCGTAATTCTCATTCCGATCAGCCCGCCGGTGCAGCTTTCAGCGACAGCAACGGTGTGGCCGAGGTCTTTCAACATCTTGCCCACTACCTCTTCCAACGTCTCGCCGTTTGTCGAAAAGACCGCGACGCCAAGCGCTGCTGCAAGCTCATCGGCAAGATCCCCGACCGTCTTCGCGGCTTTTGCTGCATCGTCCGAGCGCGCGGCAAGATGAATTTCAACTTCGCTTTTATTGAACAAGATCGACGTCTGCACGTCCGGGTATTTTGTGTATATCGGCGCCGCGATCTCGTCAACCGCCGACTCGCCTTTGCCGGAAACGCGTAAGACTCGTCGCTTTACAATCACCTTGCC
>JANOGL010000176.1:0-3480 GCA_031405985.1 Acidobacteriota bacterium
AATGGCCGCGCGCTGTTCGGTCTGGCCGAGGCGCTTCGCAAGCAGGGAAAAACCTCATCGGCCGGATTTGTCCAGCGCGAGTTCGAGCGGACATGGGCCGGAGCCGATACTAAGCTTGATGTAGAAAAACTCTACAAGTAGTCACCGGTCGAGCATGTCGAACGCCTGCATGCGGCTGCGGTCCGCGGAATAAAGTAGCCCTACTCCCTCGTCAGTCGTAAAGAGCGGGTCCGGCTCTGAAACCAAGGCATATCTCGCATCACGGCCGGTGTGTACATTCACGCCGACAAGGCCCTTTTTGTCGAACGGCTTTCCGAGCTCTGTGTAGAAATACATGTGATTTGAGCGAAGCTCTGCGAGACGCTCGCGCCTAAGCAGATAACCCGAAAGTTTCTCCATCTGACGAGCCGGATCGAGACGATCGAAGACGCTCTCCTGCACACCGCCTCGCGACGGAGCCACTCGGCCAAGCAAATTCACGCCCGGCCGTTGTATTTGCAATCCCGGCAATCCAGATGCGCCGCCCGGCAGCCTCGACATCCGCGCGATTGAGCCGTAGGTGTAAATGCGGCGCGTGACATAATTTCGCGCTGAGTTTGAAGCAAGCGTCGTCAGGTCGAACGAACCAAACCGCGATCTCAATCCCGACCAACGCAGCGAGTTTGCGGCTCCGGCAAAGCCGATCCCCGTTGTCACAAGTCCGCCGTAGCGAAAATATAACGCCGCCGCACGCAACGCGACGCCCGCAACGGTACGAAACACGCCGCGGCCCGGCGCCGTGTGACGGACGCGCCAAAACTCCGCTCTTTTCGGATCGCGAAAATCGAACGCCGCGATTTCGTTTCGCCCGCCGACGACAGCGTTGCCGCGTTCGTTGATCACGACGAATTGCGCCTTGTCGATCTTATGTTCGCGTTTTGCAATGCGCTTTCCGTTGCTGGCATCGAGCGTGATCAGATCGTCTTTGTCCGCAATAAGAATCGTGCCGGCGTCGGCGAACACAAAGTTCGTTAGCCCTTTGTCCGCACCTTTGTAACGCCAAATCGTCTTGCCGTTGGCCGTGTCGATAGCCGAAATGCCGTACGGCCCTTTCGAAACGACCTCGCCGTCCTTTAGCCGCGTAAACTGTCCGCCGGTTCGCGCAAAAAGCGTACGGCCGACAAGCAGCATCTCGGCGCAATTGCCGAGATCGTCCGATTTCCAATCGACTTCGCCCGTGCGGCGGTTCACCGCGCGGATTCGCCCTTTGCCCAACGCGTAAATGCGGGTTTCGTCAAAGATCGGATCGGCTTCGGTCAGAGCGAGGCCGTTTTCGTTGATCCTAAATTTTTCGCGCTCCTTTTCCTTGCCGGTTCGGGCGTCGTAGCTGGTCGCACCGTCGTAAAACAGGAAAAGCCGTCCGTCGAGCATGAGCGGCGCACGATAATTGTCGAGTGTGTAATCTACGTCGTCGTTTGTCTCGCCAAATTGCGCGGGCATCATCTCGATCGAGTCGTCGAATTCGCGTTTCCACAATTCGTCGCCCGTCGATAGCCGCAGAACGTGAACGGTCGGTTTGCGTTTGAAGCTGTCGCCAGAGAGCCCGCGAGGCTTCTTTACAAGGACGACCGCAACCAGATCGGTTTCGGGATCGACCGCGAGCTGCATCACGTCGCCCTTTACCTTTTCACTCTGCCAAACGCTGCCGCCCGTGAGCAGATCGATCGCCTCGAGCCGTGATTTGCTTCCCAAATCCTGTGAAAAAAGAATCAAGTCTGTGTCGGGAATCGGTGTGACGGCAGTCTCGTTAATTTTACCGGTCGAGCGTCGCCATACCCGCGTACCCGTCTGTCCGTCCAATGCGTAAAGGCTCTTTTCGGTGCCGACGAGGACGACGCCAAAATCGGTCGTCTGGTAAAAACGTATTTTCGAATCGAGATTTGATTGCCACGCAGGTTGGGAAAAGGAGTAGGTCGCGAAACACAAAACACACAAAAGCAAAACTGCTACTTTCATGTGTTTAGTTTAACTTAATCGACGATATACGCGGAAGTTATTGAATGCGGTACGCCTTATCCTTCCAAACCACGACGACGGTGCCGCCTAAGCTGTCCGCAATCGAGCGAACGCCGCTGTCGAGATTTTTGTATGAGTCGGTGCCGCGACGGACGTTTGTCGTGGCCTGGCCGCGATATGCCGTGTCGTACCAAGCTCCGTTTCGGTTTGTGAACTTTTTGCCGCCCACTGCACGCGTTACCGGCATCTCGTAGGTTTGGGTGTTAACTTGATTTTGCGACTGGACAGGACCGGCCGAGCGAGTCGGCCCGCCCGGAGCTTTTTTGGCCTTCGCGACGTTGCCGCTCGCACGACGATCTTCCGTCTCTTGGCGAACGCCGCCAAGCAACACGTTTTCGTCTTTAGTTTCTTTGTCGTCACTCTTTAATTTTTCGTGATCCCTTTCTGCAACGGGTTTGTCCACCGGCGGCGTTGCTGCGGCAGGTTTTGGCTCCGCAGCCATGCCGTCGATCATCGCCGGCTTGTCAGCATCTCGCCGCGTCATGGGCAAACTATCAATAGAGCGATCAGTAACAGAATCGGTTGGTGCTCCGGCAACAGCAGAATTTGCACTCGCAGTTGAAGCATTGCTTGCGGCGGCGTTCGCTGAGGTATTAGCGGCGGTCGAAGCTGCGTTTGAATTCGCGATCTGTTCGTTTGCTTCGATGCCCGCGGACGGCCCGCCTTTTTGCATCTCGGTATCGGACTGCGAAACCATCGCGGTCTCGGACTGCTGATTTCGCATTACGAGATAGCCGAGCACGCCGCTGAATGTGAGCACGAGTGCTCCCATCGCGAGTGCGAGGTTCGGGGTTCGGAACAGGTTGGAAACCCACGACGACGTTTCGGCGACCTGCGATACCGAAGAAGCGGCTTCATCAGCCGCCGAAATTGCCGCTGTGTTCATGGTGATTGCTTGCGTCAACAATTTTCGACATCGGTCGCAATCGGACAAATGCCGCGTGTATAGCGGTTTGGAACGCTCAGGCAACGCGCCATCGGCAAACGCAGAAATAACATCGGCGTCGAGATGCTCGCCGTTTGCGGCGACAGTTGTTCCACTTCGCGCTCGCCGCAAAATTGCGTCAATTTCCTTGTCGAATTCCAGTTCCATCAATTTAATTCACCACAGAGACACAGAGGACACAAAGAAAAACAATCAATAAAAACGCTTTCAAAAGCCATCTTGTCTATCCTGTCCATCCTGTTAAATTCCCCCGCGTCGTTGTGGCTACAGGTTTCGTAACCCGTCTTTTGAACGCCTCAAAGCCAAAAATCTTGCACCAGCACAGCCAAAGTCAGCACCGCGAACATCGTCTCAAGATTCACGCCCAAACCCGCGGCCGTGTCGCTAAGATGGCGTTTTACCTCGCTGTCAGTCCAACCGTGACGCGTTTTTAACTCGCGTTCGACACCCTTGCGAATGTCCGCCTGCACACGCGTCAG
>JANOGL010000247.1:0-13374 GCA_031405985.1 Acidobacteriota bacterium
CCTCGGCGACGGATGCGGCGCATGCGTCGTCTCTCAATCGGACGATACAACCCGCGGCATCGTGTCATATTCGACCTTTTCACATGGGCAGGAAGACAACCGGATCATCTATCTCGACAAATCTAACAAGCCGGGCGTAAATGGCTCGTGCTTTTTTCACATGAACGGCCGCGAGGTTTACAGATACGCGACAAAATGGGTGCCGCTTGTTGTCAAAGACGCCCTCGATAAAGCAGACATCGACATCGGCGACGTGAGTCTGTTTTTATTTCACCAGGCAAACGGCAAGATGCTCGATGCGATAGTTAAGAATCTGGCGGAGCTTTATGGAGTTTCGGAAAGCACGTTTGAAGGCAAGGTTCCAACGACGATCGAGTTTTTCGGAAACACGTCCGTTGCTACGATACCGACGATGCTCGATCTCATCAGAAAGAATAAGCTCGATGGTTTCAGTATTCGCGGCGGCCAGATCGCCATGATGGCGTCGGTCGGGGCGGGCATGCACTGTAATGCGCTGGTTTACAAGTTTTAGCTCGCGAGCAGTCGTCGATGGTAATTAATGTGGCCGAGGTGCCAATTCAGGTGCGTCGCGAGATGCGTGAGAAAAAAGCCGGTGGTCATCGGCTTGCCGAAAACCTCGATCGGGTAGGTCATCGCGTAATCTTCGTCGGTTAATTTTTCGAGCGTAATGAGGACGACACTCTTTGCTTCGTCGATGCCTTGCAGCAACTCGCTCTTCGCAACGTTCTTGAGCGAAAACTCAGCGTCACGATCACGAACATAACCCGTGCCGCCTAAAACCGCGCCGAAGAAATGTTTTAGATTACCGTTCAGATGCAAACAAAGATTGCCCGCCGGATTGACAATGTCGCCTCCGACTTTCCAAAGATCGGCTTCGTCCGAATATAGCTCGATCTCTTCGCGAAGCTTGGCCAGATCGCGTTCGTAGAGCTCACTTAAGATATCTGTCAGCATACGTTAAGCGGCAAGAGACTTATTCATCATAAATTCGAGCATTCGAATAATTGTGTCGCGCATTTCGCGGCGGTCGACGACCATGTCAACCATGCCGTGCTCGAGTAAAAACTCGCTGCGTTGAAAACCTTTTGGCAGTTTTTGGCGAATCGTCTGCTCGATCACACGCGGGCCGGCAAAGCCGATCAGCGCTCGCGGTTCGGCGAGGTTCACGTCACCGAGCATTGCAAAGCTCGCGGTCACGCCGCCTGTCGTTGGATCGGTCAGCACGGAAATAAACGGCAGACGAGCTTCGTGCAAACGCGCTAGAGCGGCGGCGATCTTGCCCATCTGCATCAATGAAAGCGTGCCTTCCTGCATACGAGCTCCGCCCGACGCGGCAAAAATAACTACTGCCGCTCGATCTTTTAGCGCGTACTCGATAAGCCGTGTAATTTTTTCTCCGACGGCCGAGCCCATCGAGCCGCCGATGAACGACATATCCATCGCCGCCGCGTAAGTTGAATGCCCGTCGACTTTGCCTTTGCCGCAGATGATAGCCTCGGGCAGACCGGAAGTTTCGACAGCCTGATCGATGCGGTCGGTGTAAGGTTTAGAGTCAAAAAATCCGAGCGGATCGCCTGAAGTCACGTCATCGTCGAGTCGTTCGTACTTACCATCGTCGTACAGATCTTCCAATCTTCCCGTCGCAGTATAACGAAAATGATAACCGCAGTGTGTGCAAACCTCGTGGCTCTCGGTAAGCTCGCGTTTGTAGAGCGCGTTTTCGCACTCGGGACATTTTACAAAAATGCCTTCGGTCCTGACAGTGCGTTCCTCGTCCGACTCTTGCTCGTCGATCTTCGGTTTGTCTCTGCGAAACCACGCCATAAAAACAGTGGTCAGTGGTCGGTAGTCAGTGGCCGGTAGCCAACGAAAACGTTACATGAACGTTAAGAGGTTACCACACAGGGCTTGCGTTTGAAATTACTGGAGAATTGCGGACATCTGTCGATGAATCAGGCCGTTGCTCGCGAGTATCGGCGGCGAATAAATGCTGAGTTGTGAGCCGTCATAGCTGCTGACTTGGCCGCCGGCCTCTTCGATCAGCAAAACGCCGGCAGCCATGTCCCACGGGTTCAGACCTTCTTCCCAAAAGCCGTCAAAACGCCCGCACGCCACATACGCCATGTCGATCGCCGCCGAACCATCGCGCCGTACGCCGCGTGATTGCAGCAAAAACTGCGTTAAGTGGCGAGCGAAATCTTCGCGCCGTTTAATATCGTATGGAAACCCGGTAACAAGCAGCGCTTCGCTCAACCCTTCGCATCGCGAAACGCGGACCGGTTTATTGTTAAGACTCGCTCCGCGGCCGCGTTCGGCACTGAACATCTCATCACGCGTCGGATCGTAGGTCACGCCGACGACGACTTCACCATTGTTTTCAAGCGCAATCGTCACGCAAAAGCACGGATAGCCGTGCGCAAAATTTGTCGTGCCATCGAGCGGATCTATGATCCACTTCAACTCAGAATGCCCATTAATTACAGCTTCGCCGGATTCTTCTGCGAGTATTGCGTGTTTTGGAAAGTGCGATTTTATGCGTTCGATGATGAGAGCTTCGCTCGCAAGATCGGCTTCAGTGACGAGATCGATGTCGCCTTTTTTTGAGATGTGTAGTTCACGACCATACTTTTCGAGCAGCAAACGCCCGGCGTCACGTGCCGTTTCAATTGCGAAATTGAGCATGAGAAGATTTTCAACGCAAAGACGCTAAGAAGCAAAGACGCTAAGAATAAAACAAATTATTACTTTGCGTCTTATGTATCTTCGCGTCTTTGCGTTGAATTTATTTATCGGAAATATATGTCGACGTAATCTGCCACCGCGTCGCACGGATTATCGATCTCGGTCATTCGCCAATATTTTCGTTTACCGGTAATGCGAAAGACGATGTCTTCGCCGTCGCGAACGCACGGTTTGCCGCCGTTGATGTGACTGACCTGCGTCGTCACTTTGCCGTCGAGCCAGAATTCTTTTGCATCGATGCGCGTGATCACGCCTTCGACGCGAACAAAGTCCGTATTGCCGCGACCCTTTTGCTCGCCCTTAACAGAATAAACGCCGCGTTTGTTGGTGACGTTCACACGGCCAAAGTAATCCCAGCTGATCCATTGCAGCGACAACATATGTCGTCCAAGGAGTTTATTCGCGGCGGCTTTGTCGTTGATCTTCGTCCGCTCCTGCGCGAAAGAAAGCGTGCAAAGCAGCAAAACGCCCGTTAATAAAAGTGCAATTCGTCTTAACATATTATTTTTTTATCATTCGATCAGCGATGGCGAGGAACTCGCGCACCTGATCGTCCCAAAACGCCCACGTGTGTCCGCCGGGAAGTTCGCGATACTCGTGCGGCACTTTCTTTTCGTTAAGCAACGCGAGAAAGTCGCGATTATTCTGAATCAAAAAATCTTCGGTTCCGCACGATTGATAGATGTAAGGCATCGCCCTGACCTTTTCAGCAGACGGGTCACGGATCAATGCAAAGATGTCGTTTGCCTTTCGCGTGTCGCTGTTCTCAAGACCAAAAATCTTGTCGATACCGGCGCCGATGCCCGGCCCGGCGTTTTTCGCGGTGAAACTCGCAGCTCCAAGAGCTCCGCTGAAACTACCTACGAGCGAAAACATCTCAGGATATTTCAGCCCGAATTTTATCGCTCCATAACCGCCCATCGACAAACCAGCGATCGCGCGATGATCGCGATCCGCGATCGTACGAAACTTTTTGTCGATCTCTGGAATCAGTTCTTTGACGATGTAGCTTTCGTACTTGTCATTCGGAACCGAAACGCTGTCGGCGTACCAGCCGTTAGCGCCCTCGGGCGTAACGATTATGTATTTATGTTTCGCCGAGTATTCAGTGAGTTTGGTTTTGTCGGTCCAATTTGCGAAGTTGCCTGTCAAACCGTGAAGCAAATAAATAACTGAGAAACGTGTAGCAGCGCTGGCCTTGCTGTCATAATCTGCCGGAACGATTATGCGATATGACATCTTCCGAGCCATGAGGTTGCTGTCGAGTTCTTCGGTTGTAATGCTGTAAGCGAGCGATAACGAGTATTCACCCTTTTTAAGTGATTGACCGTCGTATTTGGTCAAGATACTCGTCGGGCCGCCGAGAGGAGTTGGGGAGACATTAGGACTCGGTGTTTGTGCGGTCGCATGGTAAACTCCGAATGCTGCGACAAATGCCAGCTTTAGGAAATTGAGTCCGCTGTTATTAATATTCATCTACTTTTTAACCAAACATCTTCCCAAACCAACCGCCGCCGTCCTCTTCTTTGCCCACGACTTGCGCGAGTTCGCCTGCGTCGAGCCAAACGCCCGAGCATTTGTTGCAGACATCGATCTTGATGCTTTCGAAATCTGCTTCGACAAGCGTGCCGTCGCACTTTGGACATTTTATCTCAAGCGATTTTGAGTTCTCGGCCTCGAGTTTGGCTTTCATCTTTGCGATGACTTCTTGTTCTTTACGGCGAAAATACTCGTTCTCGAGCGCGTCGCCGCGTTTTTCTAGATCAACTGGCATAATTTCTCCTTTCAGTCGTTAAGTTAAAAGTAAAAACGTAAAAGTCAAAATCATGCATGTCCGCCTAGTTTTGACTCTTGCCTTTTTACTTTTGGCTTTTAACTTTCCGTCTTGTGAACGCTGCGCATCCGCTGCCGGGCCTTTTTAGAGCGGCGAATCGTGTTTCGGCGTTTAAGGCTGCTCTCCGCCCAGTCGGATACTTGCTTGAGCGGATGCCACTCGAAATCTTCGAGCGGCAAAACTTCGCTCGACGAATCTTTCAACTTCAACGTGCTGAATGCGACAAAAAATATGATCAGATTAAAGATCGCGCCGATCGTAATGACGAGCCAGCCCGGCGCTAGCCCGATCTGTGCACGCTGAAAGATCAAGTCCCAAAATACGCGTTTATCCGCATCTGAATTTAACAAAATCGGCGCCGGATGTATGTATACCTTTAGCGTCCACGACAACGCAAGCAAAATAAAGATCCAAAGGTAATTTGCGCGCAGCCGACGCCCGAGAGCTTCCCAAACGCTGATCGTAAAGTGCGGCGTGATGAGATCAGCCGAGATGTGTTCGGCCCATTCTTTGTCCGGCGGAATCGTGCGGTGCGAGAGCATCGGCGCGAAATAACCGGTCTCGATCACGCGAACGCGATTCGCCCAAACCTCGTAATAACGGTATCGCCGAGCTTCCATGAAGAGAAAGATCGATACCAGAATTGTGTTGATCGGAATCGCAAAGTGCGGATTGTCGGGCGAGCTAAAAACAAACGACAGCGTCGCACCGGCGGTGATCACGGCCCAGTTTGTCGTAGCATCGAGACGATTGCGCCAAATGTTTGAGCGCTGAATTTCGCCACGATAAAAATGCACCATCGCCGTGTTGAATTCAGCCGGTGCAAGTTTTGTGACGATCATCTGCGGCGTCGGTTTCGGCTTTTGCCCGCGACGGCGCACTTCTTCAGCAAAGGCGCGAAATCCCTGCGGCACATTCGTTATGTGAATGTCGTCGTCGATCGTCTGGGTTCCGGAACGAACCTCTTCGTTCATAATTTTTAGCGCGGTGCGTAAGCGTCGAGGGGACGATAGCTTTTACTTTTTAAATGTTAAACCTTTGCGGGTACGGATGCAAGATTGTTGCGTTTTCGGATAAACTCTCTTTCGATGAGCGAAAAGGACGAAGACTGGATGCGGCACGCCATTCAACTGGCGCGCGACGCTGGGGAAAAGGGTGAAGTCCCGGTCGGGGCCGTGATCGTCGACGAAAAAAGTTCGATTCTCGCCGCCGCATCTAACGTGACAATAAAGAACGTCGATCCGACGGCACACGCTGAGATACTCGCGCTTCGCATTGCAGCGACTCGAGTCGGCAATTACAGACTCAACGGCGCGACGGTTTATACGACCATCGAACCGTGCGCGATGTGCGCCGGCGCGCTTGTTCACGCGCGAATTGCTCGGCTCGTTTACGGCGCCGCAGACGAACGCTTCGGCGCGGTCGAAACTCACTTTCGCATCTGCGACAGCCCCGAACTAAATCACCGCATCGAGATAACCTCCGGCGTGCTCGCCGACGAATGCCGGGCGCTGATGCAAGATTTTTTCAAAGCGCGTCGAAAATGACGGTAGGTCGCCGCTTGCCGATTTTGCCCCTCATCCTTTATATTCTATATTTCAACTCACGCGGAGAGGTGCGAGAGTGGTTGAATCGGGCAGTCTCGAAAATTGTTGTACCTTTGCGGGTACCGTGGGTTCGAATCCCACCCTCTCCGCCACGCAATCTCGGAAAGGTGCAAGAGTGGTTGAATTGGCAGCATTGGAAATGCTGTGAGCCTTAACGGGTTCCGTGGGTTCGAATCCCACCCTTTCCGCCAGTTTTGATTTTGGATTTAGGATTTTAGATTTTGGATTTTCTTATAATCCAAAATCACAAATCCAAAATCTAAAATCCATATGGCTCCAGGCTCCGCACAACGCTTTATTGTGAACTCCGCTAGGCGAGGAATCGAGCAACGGTAGCAATTTCAAGCGTGTGTTGCGATCAAGTCTGGAGCCTCCAATTTTATTGGCTCTCAAGTCCTAACTTTATCTCCTCAATATTAAATTATTGCAGAATGAAATATTCTGCTTGACAGGTTATTGCGTTTTGCAATACTCTGTCTAATGGAGGGAAAACAAATGCCAACTAGAAAACGAGGAGCAGTCAATGAAGATACAAGTTAAAATGGAGCTATTCAATGAGAATAATCAGCCGAAAAGCATTTCGGACTTTTTCAGACAAGCACCCCGAATCGGGGCAAGCTCTCGATGAGTTTTATGTAAAGATCAAACGTTGTACCCCAAGTAACCTTGCCGAACTGCGCCAAACATTTCCGAGTGCTGATTTGATCGGAGATTGCATCGTATTCAATGTTGGAGGCAACAAATATCGTGTCATTGTTCATTTGGATTTTTACGTGCAGAAGATGTGGATAAGGTTCGTCCTTACTCACGCCGAATACGACAAAGATCGATGGAAAGACGATTGTTGATCTTTCTTAAGGAGAAAAAATGACTACCAATTACGACCCGCAAAAATACGCAAGCCTGCTGGTCGGCTATTTGCCGGGCGTCATAGATACAGAAGAAGAAAATGATAAGGCTGTAGAATTTGCAGGCGCGTTAATGAGAAAAGGCGCAAGCCGATCTCCCGAGGAGACGAGGTTGCTTGACCTGCTTGTAACCCTTATCGAAGATTTCGAAGAAAAGGCTTACCCAATGGGCGAGTCTGTCAAACCAGCGGATATAGTTCGTTCGCTTATGGAAGAGCATAAATTGAAACAGACTGACATGGTCGAAATATTTGGCTCACAAGGCGTTGTGTCGCAAGTGCTCAATGGCAAACGCTCGATCAGCAAAGCTCAAGCGCGGCGTCTCTCCGAAAGGTTTCGGTTGCCGTTGGATATTTTTATCTAAACTTTGAGCTTTCCACCGCAACTCGGCTTTATCCTTTCGCCTTAATCCTTTATCCTTGTAGCGAATGTCCTATCAGGTAATAGCCCGGAAATGGCGGCCGCAGGTTTTTGACGAGGTCACCGGTCAGGAAGTGATTACGCGCTCCCTGCGTAATGCGCTGGAATATGATCGTCTGCATCACGCATATTTATTTTCGGGCGCTCGCGGCGTGGGTAAAACAACGACGGCTCGCATCCTCGCAAAAGCTCTCAACTGTCACAAAACAAAGGGTAAACCTAATCTCACGCCGTGCCACACGGATGCTAAAGCCGCCTGCCCGTCGTGCATCGAGATCAGCGAGAGCCGCTCGATCGACGTGCTTGAGATCGACGCGGCCTCGCACACGGGCATCGACGATGTTCGCGACACGATCATTAACAGTATCGACTTTAACCCGGCACGCGACCGCTACAGAGTTTTTATTATCGACGAGGTTCATCAGCTCTCAAAACCGGCATTCAACGCGTTGCTAAAAACACTCGAAGAACCGCCGCCGAACGTTGTTTTCGTTATGGCGACGACGGAGCTGCACAAGGTGCCTGAAACGATCCTGTCGCGATGCCAGGAGTTCGAGTTTCGGACGATTAGCCTTCAAAAGATCTTCGACCGGCTAAAGTTGATCGCTAACGCTGAGAAGATCGACATCGACGACGAAGCCTTGCGCGAACTCGCACGCTCGGGCGAAGGCTCGATGCGCGACGCGCAGAGTAATTTCGACCAGGTCATCAGCTTTTCTGCGGACAAGATCACGTCAGCGGACGTAACTAACGCACTAGGTTTCGCCGGTGTCGAGGTTTTGTCGAAGACAATTGAAGCCATTGCAAATAAGGATGTTAAGGCGGTGATGAATTTGGTTGACGACCTGATCTCACGTGGTCATGATCTGCGCAATTTTTGCCGCGATCTGCTTGCATTGTTCCGCGATCTGCTTGTTTTCAAGGTCGCCGGCGATGAGCAAAACCTTTTCGAAGCTGCAGTTTTTAGCAGTGACGATATGAAACGAATGTCGGCGAACTTTGCCGAGGCTGATCTGATTCGATTCTTTAACTCGCTCGCTGAAACCGAGACCGCTCTTCGCGATGCCGCGCATCCGCGATATATGCTGGAGGTAGGCCTGGTAAAGCTGCTCGAAATGCGCGAACTAACATCGATGGAGAGCATCATCGAGCGCCTCGATGCTCTCGCAGCCGGTGCTCCGCTACCCCAAAAACCTCAAACAGCATCGACACAAGCCGCCGCTGTTTCATCGGCCACGCTGGAAAAAAAAACTCTGAATCCCGAGCATGAGTCGGCTGCGACTGAAGTTTCCGAAGAACCGCCAGACGATTTTCCTCAGTTTGATGAACCTTTTCCCGAAGCAGATCCGGTCGTCGAACTGTCTGCAGTCAAAGCAGTTACCATTGCGCAAGTTAAGCTCGCTCCGCTGACATCAGCCGATCTCGAACATATCGCCGACCAGCGACTTGACGATGCTTACGAAGAAAAACTGTCATTTACCGGCGACGATCTTTTGCCGATAGGGAATGCTGCAAAATTCGCCGAGGCCTTTTCTCAAACATCGCAGCCGTTCATAAAGAAAGCATTTTCAAATGGCACAGCCCCCGCAACAGGGGCAGCTGCAACTGCACCCGCGATAGATGTCTCGGCGATGATCCCGGACCACATTCGTGAGATGGAAGATATCGAACTCCCAACACTTGGCGACAATCCAACTGATGAAGAGCTGCGTGCATACGCTGAGGCTCATCCTACCGTGCGGCGCGCAAAACGCGTTTTCCAGGCAAAGATCATTGGTGTCGAACGCTCGTGAGACGATTTTGCGAACATCGACAACCGTCGCCTCGTAAAACACCGCTTGATTTGGCAGAATAAGCTCATCTTGATTAAACGCAGCCATTTGCCTCGAATTATCACGCTTGCCGCAACGATTCTGTTTGTGGCCTCAGCTATCTTTTCCCAAGATTCCACATTCTCACAGAACGTCTCACCCTTGCCGACGCCGACCGGTTTTGTAAACGATTACGCCGGCGTCCTCAGCGAAGCGACAAGACGCGACCTCGAAACCTCGCTAAAAAATCTAAAGGAAACCACGAATCCGCAAGTCGAGATCGCCGTCGCGATAGTTAAAACGACCGGCGAGCGGCCGATATACGACTATTCGCTGGCCGTCGCACGCGGCTGGGGAATTGGTTCAAAGGCGGACGACAATCCGAGCGCGTTGCTGTTCATCGCGATTGTCGACCGAACGTACTTCACGCACGTCAGCAAAGACCTCGAGGACGAGCTGCCCGACGGCATTGTCGGCCAATTACAGCGGCAGTATCTCGTCCCCGAATTTAAAAAAGGCAACTACGACAAGGGCATTAGCGACACGATACTCGCTTACGTCGCCGTTATTCGCGGCAAAGGCAACACTTCGGGTAACACGAATACTGCAAAACCCACAGCGACCAACGACGAGCCGGTCGGCGGCACGATCTTCAGCATTTTTTGCTGTCTGGTGATCATTATCGTGATCTTGATCATCATTTTTAGCCGATCTAAAGGCGGACCGACAAAAGGCGATCGCAACCGATGGGGCGGCGGCGGTTTCGGATCGACCGGCGGCGACAGCTCGAGCGCCTTGCCGTGGATCATCGGCGGGATTTTAGGTTCCGGCGGTTCCAGCGGCTCTTCGAGTAGCGATTGGGGCGGCTCATCAGGCGGCTGGGGCGGATTCGGCGGCGGCGGAGATTTTGGCGGCGGCGGCGCGGGAGGAGATTGGTGAGCAGATGGTTCGAGGTTTAAGGTTCGAAGTTCGAAGTTAAGAATATATCGAGTTATGGCGACGATTCAGAAGTTTGAAGATATTGAGTCTTGGAAAAGTGCTCGTGAGGTAGTAAAAATGGTTTACAAAGTGTCTTCTGAGGCTCCTTTCTCAAAAGACTTTGCGCTTTGTAATCAAATACGCCGCTCGGCAATTTCAGTCGTATCAAATATTGCCGAAGGGTTTGAAAGAGAAGGCAATAAGGAATTTATAAATTTTCTTTCAATCGCCAAAGGTTCATGCGGTGAAGTTCGAGCACAGCTTTACATAGCCTTGGATCAAAATTACTTAGACAATAAAATGTTATCAACAATTTACGAAAAGCTTTGCGAAACAAGTCGTCAAATTGCCGGTTTTATGCGTTATTTGCAGCAGTCTGAAATGCGAGGCCACAAGTTTACTCAATAACTTCGAACCTCGAACTTCAAACTTCGAACATCGAACACACGTTTATGATTAACGAATTCAATGCTTTCATCGACGATATGAGATCGACCCACGGAAAAAATCTGGCGTCGGTCATTCTATACGGCTCGGCGGCGGCGGGTGATTTTGTGCCGCATCAGTCGGATTACAACATACTCGTCGCCTTGCACAAGATCGGTCCCGAAGACCTCGGTAACGCACACGCCTGCGTCCGTGAATGGGCTCGTATGGGCAATTCGGTACCGGTGTATTTCACTGTAAATGAGTTGCAAAATGCGGCCGACGTCTTCCCTATCGAGTTTCATCAGATGAGTGTCGCTCGCAAAGTGCTCTACGGCCCCGACGTGCTCGCAGATTTGAACATCTCGGACAAATTTCTGCGTCTGCAGGCGGAATACGAACTTCGCAGCAAGCTGATTCAGCTTCGACGGCAATATATTCCCGCGTCGTCCTCGGTCGATGGATTGAAACATCTGATGGCTGACAGTCTGCCGAGTTTTGTGGCGTTGTTTCGAGCGATCCTGATCATGAAAGGCATCGAGCCGCCCGCGACAAAGCACGAGATCGTCGCTTTGACGGCAAAACATCTCGATATAAACGGGCTTCCGTTTGAAAAAATATTCAATATCCGTGAAAATAACTTCACCGAGAAACTTGATGAGAAAGCCGCCAACACTCTGTTTGGCGAATACATGGAGCAAATCGAAAACGTGATCCACGCCGTGGATAACATCGGCAAATGATCCGTCAGGAGAACAAATATGAAAAGAGCAATTTTACTAACAGTTATTTTTATCGCTTCGTTTGCACTAAGCGGCTGCAGCTATAACCAACTCACCGCCGAAGGTCAGCAAATCAAGGGCAAGTGGGCGAATGTCGAGAGCGCAATGCAGCGTCGAGCAGATTTGATCCCGAATCTCGTGGAAACTGCGAAGATGGCCGGCATTCAGGAACAGGAAGTTTTCGGTCAGATCGCCGACGCCAGATCACGCTTGCTTGATGCGTCGAAAGTTCAAGGCACTGGACTCGACGGCGACAAAACGCCCGAGCAAAAACAGGCGGTTATCGACGCAAACAGCTCATTTGGCGGCACGATCGGGCGGCTGTTGAGCTTGCAGGAGAATTATCCGGTGCTCCGCTCGAACGAAGCGTTTACTAAGGTTCAGGACGAGCTTTCAGGCACCGAGAACCGCATCAATACGGCTCGCCTAGACTTTAACGACGCGGTTACGAAATACAACACGACGCGGAATTCGTTCCCTGCCGTAATCACTGCAGGCTTGCTCGGTTTTAAAGAAGAGCCATTCTTCAAAGCCGACGAAGGCGCCAGAACCGCACCAAGCGTAGGCGATGCAAACTCGATGCGGCGGACGACGACTCAACCGGCCGCACCGGCACCGGCGAATTCAGCACCGGCTAATTCGGCACCGGCTGCTCCGGCGAATGCTGCCCAGCAGACAAAGCCATAGAACAAACAACTGCCCACGAAACACGCTAAACGCACGAAAAAGGCCTGATCTCAGATCGATCAGGCTTTTCGTGCTTTTCGTTTATTTGGCGGGCTGAACTTATTCTTTGGGCAAGAGATCGATGTAATCGACGACACCGACGATAGCCGAGTCGATTGCAGCTCCGGCTTTACCGGTTGCGGCGGTCGAGGCCGACCAGCCTTCCTGGGCGATGATGACGATGTCGCCTTCACCGGAATTGACCGAGTCGAGCGCGATGCAGGTGTAATCCATATCTTCGCCTGTCGGAGCGATCTGACGGCAAAGCATCGCACGCGTTCCCTCGTAACGCTGATTCTTTTGCGTTGCAACAACGTTACCGATGACTCTTGCAATTAACATTAGGATTGGCCGCAAAAATGCGCAAAAGGCTCAAAAATTAAATCCGCAGTTTGCGTCTTTTGCGCATTTTTGCGGCTATTTCCTTTGAAAAACGTGCGCGTCGGAGTCGATGATACCGACGATCGTGCAGTCGGTTGGCGTTTCATCACGTTTGAACGGAAACGACGCTTCTTTGCCGCGGCACCAAAACACAAGCTCGCCGACGCCTGCGCCGACGGCATCGAGCGCAACCAGTGGTTTTCCTTTTTCTTTCAAATCCGCGTCGAGCGTCTGCACTATCAAAAATTTACGCCCGTGAAGCGTTTCGTTCTTCACGGTGGCAACAACAGTTCCGATGACGCGGGCGATTTGCATGTTCAGTCTGGAAAGTCCAGGAAGTCTTGAAAGTCTAGAAAGTCCCGATTTGCTTCCAAGACTGCCAAGACTTCCTAGACTGTGAAATCAATTTCATCTATCACGCCGATGATCGCGCTGTCGACCGGACAATCTTTGTTACCCTCGGCCATGCGCGCGGACGAGCCGCCGACAACGATGACTTTTTCGTGAAAGCCGGCACCGACGGTATCGACGGCAACAAGATAGCCGCTCTGGTCAGAGCCGTCGAGATTGATCGGCTTGACGATGAGCAGCTTTTTCCCCTTAAGGCGTTCGTCTTTTTGCGTGGACACGACGGTGCCCATGATGCGTGCGATGATCATGATCGGTTGTCAGTGGTCAGTTATCAGTAGTCAGTTGCAAGATCAGAAATTCTCTGACAACTGACTACCGACTACTGAC